>CALDKL010000672.1 GCA_937898895.1 uncultured Verrucomicrobiae bacterium
AAGGTGCGCAGGTCCGAGTCGAGCGTGCCGTGCTCCACCAGCTTGGGATCGAGGTAGGAGACCCGTCCGCTCCCGGCATGGCGGATCATCAGGTCGGGGTAGCCGGCGCGTTGCAGGTTGCCCTCGGCGGTCCGCGGATAGCCGCACTCCAGCTCGGGGAGACGGTCGATTTCCTCCAGCAACGCCGTCTCGAAATAAGCGCTGACCTCGTTGATGCGATCCTCGCGATGAGTGATTGAATCCGGCCTGTTGAATCGCGCGAGAACCCTCCCCATCGCTTCGTCGATGCCCGAGAGAATTTCCGCATCCACAGGATCCTCGGGATTGATGGGCAAGACCTGTTTCCCGGTCGAAATCTCGACGAGACTGGCGAAGGGCACATCGCGAAAGGTTCCGCCACCGTTGAGGACCGTCGCGACCAGCGCCTCTACGGATGGTTCCTGTTCGATGATGACCTGTGGCGCTTCGGTGCGACCACAGGCGGCAAGCAGCAAGACGGGGAAAATGAAAAGAATCCCTCTCATTCACACAAAAATCCTGACAGAAATCTCAATCTCGCCTCCTCTGCGTCTGTTTCGCTTCGGGCGTGGACCCGGGCAATGACCTCACCGATGGCGACCCTCTCGCCCACTTTCGCGATCCGGTCGAATCCCACCGCCGGATCGACCGAATCTTCGGCGCGGTTGCGGCCGGCCCCGAGGGCATTGGCAGCACGACCAACGGTTTCCGCGTCGACTTGGGTGACCAGACCCGAACCTGGCGACAGCACCTCCCTCACCACCGGGGCCGGATGAATCCGATCAAAGGCTTCGAGACAGGCGGGATCTCCCCCCTGGGCCTCGACCAGAGCCCCAAACTTCGCGAAGGCACTGCCATCGTCGAGCCAGCCCGCGAGCTGATCGCGTCCGACAGCACTCAGTTCGCCCGCGAGTCTCAGGACGAGGTCGCGCAGATCATCCGGGCCGCCTCCGCGAAGACATTGGATGGCCTCGGCCACTTCGAGGGCATTGCCGACGCTCCGCCCGGTGGGTTCGTCCATAACGTGGTAACAAACCCGTGTTTCCACTCCCATCGCCGTACCCACTTCGCGCATTGCCTCGCCGAGGAGGATGGCGTCGGTCTGCGTCTTCATGAAAGCGCCCGAGCCATACTTCACATCGAGCACGAGCGCATCGAGCGACTCGGCGAGTTTCTTGGAGAGAATCGAGGCGACAATGAGGGGGCGACTCGGCACGGTTGCGGTCACATCGCGCAGGGCGTAGAGTTTCCGGTCGGCGGGACAAATCGTGTCGGTCTGTCCCATCATCGCTACGCCGATCCGTTCGATCTGGGCGAGTGATTCCTCCGGTCCCAGGGCAACACGAAAGCCGGGGATCGATTCCAGCTTATCGAGCGTGCCACCGGTAATGCCGAGTCCGCGTCCCGAAATCATCGGCACCCAGAGATCGTCGCAGGCCAACAATGGGGCAAGGACCAGCGAGACTTTGTCCCCCACACCGCCGGTGGAGTGTTTGTCAACGACCCGCGAGGCGTGCTCCGGCCAACGGAAGACAGTGCCCGATTCCAGCATCGCCCTGGTCAGCGTTGCCGTCTCGCCTGCGTCCATCCCCTGGAAAAAGACCGCCATGGCAAACGCCGACATCTGGTAGTCGGGCATCACGCCATCGGTGAAGACTCGCACGAGAAACCGGATTTCAGCCTCGTCGAGGGTTTTCCCGTCGCGCTTCCGCTCGAGGATGGTCGGCACATGCATCGTCGGGAGAATGAACCAAATCGCGCGGTCGGGGGAAGGGAAAAATCAGCAAATCCTTTCCCCGGTTCATGCCCCAATTCCGAGGCGAACCCTTCCGAGAATAGAAGACGAACCCAGGCACTCGCCGCATTTTCTCCCAACAATTCTTCCCTCCCGTCCGTTTCCGAGTGATCCTCCCAGAATCCTCCTGCCTGAACCTCTTGCCAGCAACGGAAATTGCGGTATATTTAAGGTTTATTAAATTTATGGACTTCCGTTTTCTTCTCTTGTTCCTCATGCTCACCCTGTCCGGGGTGAGTTTGCGAGCGGATTATGTTCCAGTGCCGGTCAAGGTGCCGGAGCCCCAGCGCGAATTCCGAGCGGCCTGGATCGCCACGGTCCACAACCTCGACTGGCCCTCCAAACCGGGACTTTCCCCTCAGCAGCAACGAGCCGAGATGATCGCCCTTCTCGACCTCGCTGCGTCGACCGGGTTGAATGCAGTTGTCCTCCAGATCCGCACCGAATGTGATGCCTTCTACGCATCGAAACTCGAGCCCTGGTCCTACTTCCTCACTGGGAATCAGGGATCGGGACCAGCGGATGGCTATGATCCTTTGGCCTTTGCCGTCGCGGAAGCGCACAAGCGAGGCATCGAACTTCACGCCTGGTTCAATCCCTTCCGAGCCAGTGCCACGGAGACTTCCAACAAATCATCCAAACACATCACCCGCACTCATGCGTCGCAGATGCTCAGTGCCGGGACGATGAAATGGGGCAACCCGGCCTCCGAGTTTGTCCGTCAGCGGGCCATCGATGTGATGGTGGATGTGACTCGGCGCTACGACATCGACGGCGTTCACATCGACGACTATTTTTATCCCTACCCCAAGACTTCCGGCGGGAAGACCTACGATACATTCGATGATTCGGCATTCTACCGATCCTACAAAGCAAAAGGCGGCAAACTCGAGTTGCGCGATTGGCGAAGGGAGAACATCAATGGTTTCGTGCGCTCGGCCTACGGAGCGGTGAAGGCGACCAAGAGTCATGTCGAATTCGGGGTGAGTCCCTTTGGAATCTGGCGACCGGGGAATCCGTCGACGGTGAAGGCGGGGCTCGACGCCTACGACGACATTTGCGCTGACTCGCGTCTTTGGTTCAACCAGGGCTGGCTCGATTATCTCTCCCCCCAGCTCTACTGGCGCATCGATTCCGATCAGAACTTCGCCGCTCTCTACCAATGGTGGTCGGGTGAAAACAAGAAGGGTCGCCATCTCTTTCCCGGCATCGCCTCGAGCCGGATTCTCAGTTCCGATGATCGCGGCAGACCCGCCACCGAATCGATCCGGCAGATCGACGTAACTCGGCAAAAGCCCTCTCCGGCGGGACCCGGACACCTGCACTGGAGCATCGAAGCTCTCAAGAAGGACCGGGGCGGACTTCAGGGAAAACTCCGTCAGGCTTATGCCCAGGCTGCGATTCCGCCGGCTTCGCCTTGGCTCGGATCCGGCTCCCCGGCTCCCGTCTTCGTCGCCCCCGCGTTGCACAACGGAGACCTCCATCTCACCTTCAAACCCGAGCCGAGTGCCCGCTGGCGAGTTCTGCAGGTGCGCGAGGGCAATCACTGGACGACCTTGCGAATGCTCCCTGCGGCCCAGGAAACCGTCCAACTACAGGGATCTCCGGAGGCTGTCGCGATTCGTCACATCAGCCCGACGGGCATGCTCTCCATTCCCACGGTCCTCGCCCGGCAATGAGCTTGTCGAGGATTGTTTCCACGGTTGAAGGCGGGAAAAGCCGCACGATACTCCTCGTCGCATGAGTGGACCTTTTCCGATCCTCCGATCGTTCGCCGCGATCCTGCTGTCCCTCGGCCTGAGTGGCTGCAACAAGGATCTCGAGGAACGCCTTGATCGCCTCGAGGCCGAGTTGCGCGGGGTGCGGTCCGACACCCGCGATACGGTCGAAGAACTGAAAACCCGCGTCATTTCCGCTGAGACGAAAGTCGGCGTCTCCGGCCAGGGCAAGACACTCGACGAACGCATTCGCTCGCTCGAAGATTCCTTCGGCGAGGTTCTCTCGATGAAATCGCGGGAGAACGAGATGGTCTATCTGCGCGCCAATCTCCAGGGGCATGCACCGCTGCTCACCGATCACGGCACCTTTCTCGTCCGCATCGAGGGCATGGATCTCAATCTGAAAACCGGCGGCTACACCGTGCATCTCAACATCGGCAATCCACAGGCCATCGCCGTGCAGCAGTTCACGCTGCGAGGAGATCACGGAGGTGGCACTCCCGAGCTTCCCGAAGGCGAAAGCTACGATCTCCGAAACGAGAAACTGAAGGCCTGGCAGGAGTCGTTGAAACCCTTCGAGTATCGGGTCACAAAAACGCTCGAGCCCTTTTCGTGGACGCCTTTCGACATCGAGATTGCGGCCAATTCCCGGGAGGAACTCGACATGATCCGGTTTTCCATGATCGTGGAGAATGCCCAACTCAATCGCCAGTTCGCCGAGGGCGGCGGCGGCGGGGCGAACCAGTTCGCCCATCTCGACATCGACGCGAAGAGTGCCTCGGTCATGAAGACCGATTACGGAGCCTTCCTCATCACGGTGAAGAGCACGGAGCAGAGCGACGTGGGCACGAAGGTGCATCTCGAGATCGGCAATCCCTACGGATTCACCCTGAACCAATGCCGCCTTGTCGGCGATTTCGGCAAAGCGCGTCCCAAACGCGACGCGAGTGCCTCGGAGGAGGAATACGGGGAAAAGATGGCCGCCTGGACCGAGTCGCTCCAGCCCTTCGAGAGCATGATCTCGACAAAGATTTCCAATTTCCGCTGGAGCAAGGCGACCATCCTCCTCCCTGGCAAAGTGGGCGATGTCAAATTCCTCCGATGCCAGCTCCGCATCGAGGACGTCACCCTGCCTGCGGCAATGGCGGGAGAATGAGGGGGCCTGGCGCGGTATCAATGGCTGGCCCGAAGAACCCGGGTGGAAAGCATCAGAACGACCCATCCTAACAAACCCACCGCCAGGGCAAGTCGCCACCAGATCAGTCGCGCCTCGGGTGCAAACCCCAGATCCAGCTTCAGTGGTGCGTTTTCGACAACCTGCAGGGGTCGCTCGAAACGATAGACCCGTCCCTCCGTCGGCAACACCAGACCCATCGGTCGCACCACCGTTTCGCTACCCACCTGCTGGCGCACGATCCGACCCGCGATGCGCTGGAGGCTCGCATTTTCATCGCTGCTGTTGCCCTGGAGCAACTGCGGAATCTCCTCGGGCCGGTAATTGAGATCGCCCTCGTTGAGAACGCGGTTTACCGAGGCACCCTGCCTGACCTGATCGTTTACGACCGAGTCCCCTCCTCCCGTTTCATGATCGAGGACGAGGCGTTGGCGTCGTGTGTTCAGACCGACGATGGCTTGCTGGGTGCGCAGATTCTCGAGTTGGACGCGGGCATCTTCGTTCGAGGCCCGGTCGATCGCGAAACCATTCGCAACACTGCTCAGCGCTTTGTTCGCACCGGAATTGTCACCGCTCTGAATCAGGGCGTTGGCCTGATCGAGGAGGGCGGAGGCACGACGGTTCTGATCCGCTCGTTGCGCCTGCGATTCGGCGAGGTAGCGATTGCGGTCGAAGAGGCCACGCTGCTCCATGACGCGGGGTTCGAGGTCTCCCTCTTCATCGGTCAGCTCCATCCCGGGAGGCAACACCACATCCCAGACGAGATTCTCCACGGGCACCCCGAGGGAAGGGCTGGCCAGATCCGCACGGCCTCGTTTTGCTCCGGAAACGGACGCCGGGACGACATAGGCAAAACTTACCTGGGCATTCGCGGCATCGGACCCAGGCAAGATGAAAAACTTCCACGCATCCCCCTCCCTCACCAGGTGGACGCTCTCGCCATTGACGAGGAGATGAAAGAGTTCGCCCCCTTTCGGCAGACCGACCGTGAGACTGCCTCGCTGCATCACCTCAATAGTCAGATCGACTGAACTGAGTTCATCTCCGGCGGGCGAAAGCAAAGTGGTCACCCGGCCTCCGGCGACGCGCAGTTTCAGCGACTCGGCCAGGGAATGGCGTTTTGCCTCGATCACCGCCGCCTCCTGCGGCATCGAGGCCCGCAACGTGATGGCCGGGGCGGATCGGTCGCCGGCGACCTCGCGCAGAGCGGCTGGCACGGCACTCCACTCCGAATCCTGCCATCCGGAGGGCAGCGCGGCAGTGGACAACTCGAGGCGTCCCGCCGAACGAACCGCAAAAAAGTAGGTCGGCTGGCGAACCGAACGAAACTCGACCGGCGTCAGGGTTTCGGCCCCTCCCGCGCGTTCGCCGCGTCGTTCGTATTCGAGGGAAATCCGCGCGTCGCCAATCAGGCGGCGTTGCAGACGGATCTCCCATTCGTCGGAATCCGGGGCGACCCTGACCAAATCCCCAACGCCCGGTCCGCTCACCCGCAGGGTTTTCGCCTCCTCCTCGCCGAGGCCTGGAATCCGTACGAGGACGTCCCGAATCGCCGCATTCTCGATTTTCAAAAGGGCATTGAGGGAGGTTCGGGTCTGTCCTTCGCGCAGGGTCACGGTGTGGAGAATCTGTCCGGTGATCCACGGATCGAGCTTTTCCACCCCGAGGGTGAGAGTCCACTCTTTCTGGAGAAGGCGATAGGCGAGGGCATTTCGCGCCTCGCCACCGAGTTCGCGGGGATCGATCTCGGAAAGGCTGGTCCGCTCCGCCGTCCGCAGACGAATACCTTCGTCCGGGCGCACCACCAATTCGCCGGCCTGGCGGGAAGCTTCTTTGAGCATGAGATTCGGCACCTT
>CALDKL010000673.1 GCA_937898895.1 uncultured Verrucomicrobiae bacterium
TGTTCGGCACGATCAACTACACGACGGGTTTGGTGACAATCAACACTTCTGCGGTGGCAGCAAACAATGGCAACCTCGAGGACGGAACCGGAAACTTTCAACGAAACATCGACTATCAATACAGCCACCCCACTCTCGGTGTGGTGACGATCGGCGATGAGAGGACTCCGGAGTCGGACATGGCGATCCGCCCGAATGAAGCCTATGCAGGGCACGGGCGAGTGCTCCCCGGGACATTCTCCATCGTTGTCGAAACGGCGGGAGGCAATCTCGTCTATCAGGATTTTCTTGCGAACGGTGAGATTCGGGACAGCAGCCACCAGGTCGTCGGCAATATCGACTATGGCACGGGGCGCCTCACCTTCCGGCGTGCGATCAATCCCACAGGGGACTCGGTGTTTTCCAACTACCAGTATTCAAGCGAAAACTCGGACGCATCGTTTGTTCAGATTGGGAACGGCGGATATGCCAGTGGGACAGGGGGGCGGAACTCTGCGGGGCACACCGGAGAGATCCAGGTGACGGCGGCGGGAGATATTCGTTTCCACGGTGGAGCCGCATTCGGATCCTATGCCCAGATCGGACATGGCGGATATGATGCGGCGTCACGGCATGGTGCGCAGACCGATGGGGCCGATCTCACCGTTGACCGGTCGGGCAACATTACCGTCAGCGCAGGGGGAATCGTCGAGTTTCTCGCGGGTCGTGGAATCCATATCAACGAGCAGCGGCAATACGCGATGCTCGGTCACGGAGGATACAATACCGACGGCCACCATCAGGGGATACTTTCGGTCACAGCCGGGACGGGTGCGATGAGTCTCGCTCCCGGTGTGGTCGGCGGCGGAGCGTCGGCAGGGGTCGTCTTTACTTCCGGAGTCACGCTCGATGCGTTTTCGCAGATGGGGCACGGAGGTGCCGACGCGCAGTCCGCCCGGGAGGACGGAGACACGGGGCGGCGCGGATTTACAGGGTCAATCACCGTCAATACACCGGGGGACATTCGGTTCACGGCGGGAACAGGGGCTTTTTCGACCAACGCGGTGTTGGGTGCGACGACAGACTGGAATGATATCCGGGCCTATACCCAACTCGGCCACGGGGGGATCGGTTCGTATACGAGGAATGACAGCAACACGACGACGCTCTACACGTCTGAGATCGGACACAATGGAAACATTACCGTGAACAGCACGGGAGGAAGTGTCCTGTTCCAGGGTGGGGACACAGCCTTTGGCAGTCCCGGTGCCGGATTTGGAATTCTTCATTATGCCCTCCTCGGTCACGGAGGGTACGACGCAAACGGCGAGCACTTTGGAGATATCAGCGTCACTGCGAATCAGAATATCAGCTTCCGGGGTGGAGGAATCCTCCTGGATGAGAATGTGAACAAGTACAGTTTTGCGCAGTTGGGGCATGGCGGAAGCTTCAGTGATGGGGATATGGGAGTCCGCGACACGGGCGGCGGTCAGATCAACACACTCACCGTGACCGCCACGACAGGCGATATTTCCTTCTCCGGAGGAAGTGGCCAGCGGAACTACGCCCAATTGGGCTTCGGTGGGGCGGGGGCCAGGGGAGATCATCGCGCCAACTACGTGGTGACTGCCGGAGGAAATGTTCATTTTGTCGGTGGCAACGCGGGAGTTTTGAATTTGGTCGGAGATGCTTCGTCGGAACTTGACTTTGCCACCTCTCAACTCGGCTGGGTCGCGACGCGCTTCCGCAACCTCTCGACCTCCGACGTCCGCGTCACCACGGATTATGGCACGTTCACGGCCAATACCGGCAACGGAGTTCTGACTGTCGCTACTCTGACGGGACCCGGAACGCTCGCGGGGCTCACGGTCGGGCAGGCGGTGGGACAGGTGAACTATATTACGGGCCACGTCCGGTTCACCACCGCAGTCAGCGGAGGCACCATCCCGGTCCAGCTCAACAGCGCCGGGGGTACGGTCGAGGACAACGATCTCGTCTCGCCGACGACCCTGCTGAATTCACGCAATCTTCAGATCGACGCCGCCGCGCAGAATCCGGGAACCTTCAGTTCGCCGCATCTTCTCGCGACTTACAACAACACCCGCAGTGGACTTACCGGGGTTACGGAAGCCGTGGGACAGCGGGATCAAAACGTGGGAATCCAGGCGGGAACGTTTTCGATGACGATTCCTGGTGTGGGAGGACCGGATTCCCTTATCACTGACGATGGCTCGGGGAATCTCATCGTCACGACGGTCGGGGGCGGATCCGGACTCAGTGCCGGGAGCCAGGTGGGGAGCATCGACTATCTGGATGGCAGTGTACGGTTCACTTCGGTGCTGAATCCACTCGGTATGGCGGGAGTCAGGGCAAATTACACGCTGGATCGAATCGTTGCTTCGGACCTCTCCTACGCCCATCTTGGCAGTGGGGGATACGATGCCGACAATGGGACTGCGTTTACCTTGGGCAACGAGGGAACGATCCAGGTGACCGCCGGTGGCGACGTTCGCTTCCACGGGGGCAATGGACAAGCGGCTTACACTCTCCTTGGTCATGGTGGCTACGCAACCCAGGGTGGAAACTCCGGAGGCATCACCGTGAACGCCCCCGGAATTGTGGAGTTTCTCGCGGGTCGGGGGGCTGACCTGACGGATGGAGGTGACTTTGCCCAACTCGGTCATGGTGGCTACGATGCCGATGGCAATCACTCGGGGGCGATTGTCGTGAATGCGGGCAGCGGAGTCGTCTCGATGCAGCCGGGTGGGTTCGGTGGTGGGGCGACCAGTGTCGGGCTGAACTTCAAAGGAGGCCGCACCGACCAGGCCTACGTTCAACTGGGGCATGGCGGCTACGGAGCGAGGTCCGGTAACGGAAATGGTGCCGCCAACGCCGTTGGGATCACCGGCAACATCTCGGTCATCGCGGATGGCTCGGTTGTCTTCACGGCCGGTTCGCTTCGCAAGGAGATCCCGGCCAACAACGATGGCATTGCCTACGCGCTCCTGGGGCACGGAGGATTTGATGCCGACACCACCGCAGACGGAGTCGGGGTATCCACCGGAGTGACGAGCAACACGGTGGGTCACAACGGCAGCATTCTCGTGCGCTCCCTTTCCGGCGGGGTTGCCTTCAGCGCCAGCAGTCTCGCCGCAGGCAGCGAGGGAGATGGCTTCGGGCGATTCCAGTTCGCCCAGATTGGTCATGGCGGATACGCCTCCAATGGCAACCATTTTGGCAACATCACGGTGGAGGCCTTGGATGACATCACCTTCACGGGAGGAATCGACGGATCCGCCAACGCAGGTTCCACGACGGGCGGCGATATCGCCAGCTACGCCCAGATTGGTCACGGTGGCCGTGGTGTCGAGGGCAATCTGGGGGCGCGCGACGGCGGGGGAAATCCCACGAATACGACCCGAGTCGTGTCGGGCGGCGACATTCTTTTCCAAGGCGGAGTCGGGCAGGAAAACTACGCGCAGCTCGGCAACGGTGGCCGTCTTTCCCGCGGAGACCACGCCGCGAATCTCCAGGTGTATGCCGAGGGCAACGTTTCCTTCATGGCGAGTCAGGCCGATCACCTCACCGGAGTGGGCACCTTCGGAAGGAATAGCTACTTGAGCAGCACCGCGGTCGGTTCCATGAACCTCAGCGATGCCACAGATGCCACCTTTGCCTCGGCGACGCTCTGGAACCAGAAGATTGTGCCCGGAACGCTGCGGTTGGAAGTCGTGTCTCTTCCGACGGCACTGGGAACGCTGTTTACAGATGTGCGCGACACGCCCACTTCCACCACCGGCAAATTGTTTGCCCAGGATGGCACCACCGTGGTCGGCACGATCAATTATGTGACCGGGGCGATTTCGTTCACCCAGAAGTTGCACAACGGGACCGGTGCCTCGAACAACATCGCGGCGAGCTACCAGCATTCGGATTCAGGTCTCGCCTATGCCCTTTTGGGCAATGGGGGCCACGACGCCGACAACGGCGGAGCCGGATCCGTGGGGCACGTAGGCGAAATTGCGGTGGGGGCGCGCACCGGCAATGTGCTGGTCCAGGCGGGGAACGACGACCAGACTTTCGCCCAGATCGGAAACGGAGGGTACTTCACCGATGGATCGGGCCGCGGAAATATCATTGTCCGCGCTGCCGGGGATGTCAGTGTGTTGGGTGGCACGGGGAACACGGTGAATACCGCGAAATACGCCTACGCCCAGATCGGCCATGGCGGTCACCAGGCCGGTGGCACGACCGGACACAGCGGCAGCATCGTGGTGAGTTCCGGCACCGGGGCGCTCTTCAGCAATCTCGGCACGGGTGTCTTCAATGATGTTTTCGATCTCGACGGGAACGGCAGCAAGGAGGCGGTGACGTTCGGGGCGGATGTGAGCGTGAACGGAGTCCGGCTTCTCGGTGGATCGGGCCTTGAAGTCGCGGGTTCGGAAATCATCAATGACGATCCCTACGCCATGATCGGTCACGGCGGACGCAGTTCCGGAGGCAACCACAACGGTGTGATCGCGGTCTCTTCGAGCCGGGATGTCTCCCTCATCGGAGGCACCGCCTACCGCTCCTTTGTCCAGATCGGACACGGTGGACTCGGGTCGTCGGGGAATCTCTCCGGGGCCATCTCGGTCATCTCCGAAGCCGCGAATGGCCAGGTCACGGTCAGGGCAGGGGCTCCGGTGAGCGGGGTGAATACCTTTGAAGCCTATGCCCTGATCGGGCACGGGGATGATCGCCACCTCAACACCGACATCGCTGGCGGCAGCCGCCAGGGCCGCATCTACGTGCTCGGCGATCACATCACCGTGGATCGCAGCGACACGGACCTCGCCTGGATCGGGCACACCTTCGACATGAACGAGGATATCGCGGATCCCTTCTCGACACAGACGCTCGCGGTTCCCGCATCGAATCTGGGGGGCGGGTATCAGGTCGTGGGGCGCAATGGGCTCAGCTATATGAACAACGGATCGATGACGAGCGGTGGCGGTGCCTCCGGTGCGGGCACGATTCTACTCAATGACAGCTTCCGTGATCGCTATATCACGCCGAATCTGAAGGACGGCGACTTTACCTTCACGGGCGGGAATCTCGTCATCGACACGGTGCTGAACTCGGCCACCTCGTATGCCAATGTCGCTGCGCGGGCGAGCCACCTCACCTTCCTTGCAGGAGGAGACATCGACCAGAATTACGAGATTCAGAATCCCGGCACGGGCGATGTCAATCTCATTGCCGGGGTCGACATTGCACCGGAGAGCATCGTGGACCGTCCCTCTCTGGGGGGGGCGGATTATCCGCAGATCGACCATCTGCAACTGACTCCGATCGGCACCTTCAACATGCGGGCGATTCGCGATGACCGTGCCCAGTTTGGTCAGGAGGTCTTTGGAACGGGTGGATTTGGTCCCTTTGCGATCTCCTCGGGAGAGTTCTCGAATGCGGCAGGCGAAATCTCCGTCGATGCCACTGCCGGAGCCGTTGCTATCGGCAGTCGCAACGGATCGACCAACCTCATGGGTCACGGCATCCGTCTTTTTGCGGGAGACGGAGCGAATGAATCGGCCCAGATTGGCTTCCGCTACAATGCGTCTTTCGTGAACACCACGGGCATGATCCTGGTCCGCGCTCTGGAGGGCGGGGTGCATCTGCGGGCAGGCACGGGAGCTTCGAATGGAGCCTTCGTTCAGATCGGACACGGGGGCACCAATGCCGTGGGGGACCAGACCGGTGACATCTGTGTGCAGTCCGACGGTTCGATCACCTTCAATGACATCGCCCCCGGCTCCGGCACGGGTTCCTACGCCCAGATTGGCAACGGCGGTCTCAATGCGGACGGCAATCATCTCGGTTTTATCACCGTGGCGGCGGGACACACCGCCACCGGCGATATCCTCATGAACGCGGGAGGAGCCGCCGATCAGTATGTGCAGATCGGTCATGGGGGACACAACGCCGATGGAAACTTTGGGGATACGGTGGCAAGCGGCAGTCGCGGGCGGATTTCGGTCATCGCGAACAATGGCGGTGATCTCTCGATTACCGGCGGTGGCGGTGATGGTGCCTATGGCATGATCGGCCACGGCGACGGGCGCGGGACATATGGAAGCTTTGGCAGCGGCAGCAGCACGGGAAATCGTCAGGGGGGGATCCAGACCTTCGTGGATGGGGACCTGACGCTGAATGTGGGCAGCGCCAGCAACACGAATGTGCATATGATCCATCGCACCAGCACCGGTGGAGGTCTGACCTTCCCCGGAACCTACCTGGGTGGAGATGGCTACGTTCACGTCGCGAATGGAACAACGACAGGCAGCGGCGCAACGGGGGCCTTCGAAAACCAGTCGGTCATGGCAGGGGGAAGTTTTGGGCTAGGCAACATCCTCATCACTTCGGCGGGCGATCTCACCCTGACCGTGCCGCAGTTCGGAGATGCGAGGGACAATGAATTCGTGAATCACGATTTCGCCTTTGTCGTCCTTGCTCAGGGCAATCTCAACTTCCAGCGCTCCTTCCAGAATCAGGGGCGTGGCATGGTTGCCCTCGTCGCAGGATGGGACGGAAACTTTGACGGCGGATCCGTAGATTTTGTTGATGGTCTCTGCAATCCGCATATCACTCCCGGTGCAATCGATTTCGACAACTGCAGCCGCTTCGGACAGGGCAACAAAGTGCTTACGATCGGGAGCGCCTCCCAGACGAGTCCCGTTGCCGTGGGCAGCCGGGAAGGGCCAACTTACCTGCGAGGGTATGCGATCAATCTTGTCGGCAGCAATAGCACTACAGGGGCATCCACCCATGTCGGGTTCCGGGCCGATGGTTCCGGTGACATTTCGGGCACAATCGATGTCAGGGCAAAGCAGGGCGGACTGACTCTCGCCTCCGGCAGCGCGATGGGGGCTTTCACCCAGATCGGTCACGGTCATGGCAGCGGAGCCTTCAACAACAACATCACCAGCACCGCCACGATCAGCGTCACGTTCTGCGATCCTGGAATCATTGCCCTCAACGCCGGAGGAACGGATGCCTATGCCCAGATCGGGCACGGAGGAAAAGGAGGCAACTACACCCGCAATGGAAACGTCACCGTGAGCAATTTCGGAGGGCTGAACCTCAACGGGGGTGGATCTTCGGGTGCCTATGCACAAATTGGTCATGGTGGGATCGGTAGCACGGGAGCCCTTGGAGGCTCGCTCGAGTTGAGCAGTTCCACCACGGGAGCAGCGGCCTCGATTTCACTCCTCGGTGGAGGCGGCAACGATGCGTTCGCCAAAATTGGGCACGGAGGAGCAAGTGCGATCGGTGCCGTGACCGATTCGGGGATCTCGGTCGATACGACGGGATCCATCACCCTCACGGGCGGCGGTAGTTCAGCCAACGCGCAGATCGGGCATGGGGGCTACAATGCATTCAACCTGACCGTCTCCGACTCCGATATTTCGATCAACGCCGCGCCCGGATCCGGCACCGGAGACATCGTTCTCACGGGTGGGACGGGCGACAATGCTGGGGCCATGATCGGACATGGCGGCAATCGCACCAACGGGAATGTAGGTCTGGGAGACACCAGTGCCAACGGCGATATCACCATTGCCAATGCGGCGAACATTCGTCTCATTGGGGGGGCCGGTGGAGCCTCGGATTCCCATGCGCAGATCGGGCATGGCGGAGAACGTGGTGCCGGTGTCTGGAGTGGCGATATCCAGGTGAATTCCGCCGGTGAGATTGCCCTTCGCGGCAATACCGGGGCGAATCGATACGCGATGATCGGACACGGTGGAAACATCGCCGGAACGGCTGCGCTCGGGGCGATGTCCGGAGACATCACCCTCACGGCTGGTGGCAATGTCTCGCTCAACGGCGGCACCGGAAGCCAGGGGTTTGCCCAGGTTGGCCACGGCGGCTATCAGGGACGTGGCACAAAAACGGGCGAGATCACCGTCACCAGCACCGGGGGTACTCTCGATGTCATCGCGGGAGGAAGTGGATTCGACACGTACGCCCAGATCGGGCACGGAGGACGCTCGGCCATTGGCACGGCGTCCGGAGCGGTCCAGGTCGCAATTGATGGCAGCGTCAATGTCACGGGTGGGCTGGGTGCGAGCGGAACGGAACGGTATGCGCAGATCGGACATGGCGGGGTTTCCTCGACGGGAGATCGCAGCGGAGATTTGCTCCTGACCAGCGGAGGGAATATCACGCTTCTCGGCGGAGGATCCCAGGCTTCGTCGGTTCAGATTGGACACGGCGGTTACCAGAATTCGGGAAATCACTCGGAC
>CALDKL010000674.1 GCA_937898895.1 uncultured Verrucomicrobiae bacterium
CAGGCTGCTGAACGAAAGTTGGAGGTCATCGCGTTTCCCGATGGCATGGAACTCGCCCTGACTGCCGTGGAACACAACTGGAGCGATGATCCGGGAGAGGCGACGACGGAAGATGCCACGGCTCTCTTTCTCACGGAGAATCCCGCCGTGCGCTGGGCCTTCGAGTTGCCCGAAGGTCTTGAGGTCTTCCGCGTCGAAGGCACGAGCAACCACACCCTTGTTCTCGATGACCATCTCGGCATCCACTGCCTCGATGCGGCCAGCGGCAAGATGCTCTGGCGCGGGCGATTCGATGAGGCGGGAGTCCTGAAGCGAGAGAGGGCGAGTTCATTGTTTGTCGGACCGCAGGATTCCGGAGGGACGGGATTTTCGGAGAGTGAAGCAGCTCTCGCGGCGAGCCTCCCCCCCGGTTTGCTCATTTCCGAGGATCGCCTCTTTCTGGTGAGAGGACGGAAGGCCTTTGCCCACGCCATCGGCGACGGTGCGATCCTGTGGAGTGCCTCCCTTCCGGAGCGAGAGGTGCTCTCCGGAAGCCGGGCTTCCGGGCACGCGGCACCAGGAGTGCGCTTGGCCCGGGCAAACGGCAGGATCGTTCTTTTTGATCCGGAGAGCGGGGATCTGCTCGGCATTGAGGAGACATCCGGAAAACAGCTCTGGCAAACCCGGCTCGGCGGGGCAAAGCCGGGGCAATCAAAACTCGCCGCTCTCACGACGGGACTCGAGCTGGCAGGCGATCTGGGCATTGCCTTTGGCGAGGAGGCCGTGCTCTTCGACGCGGTGAGTGGGCATCTCGTTTGGCGTTTTCGTGAGGGCGAGGGCGGGCGTTTTCCCGTGGTGCTCCGCCCGCCGCGAGAGGAGGAAGCGGCCGCTTCAGACCTGGGTCATACCGCTGCGGGAGGGGAGGAGACTCTCGCCCGATTTGCCGTCTCCGTGCCCGGGATGTCAGAAGTGGCGATCCCGCCAAAGTTTTTCAAGACATCTGCCGCTCTGATCGGTCCTGCGGTGTACTGGGCGGAGACGAGACAGAGGCTGGAGACGCCTTCCTCGGCTGCAATCGGAGGCGGGGCGCTCTGGCTGATGCAGGATGGTGCGGTCCGGCGGTTTTCGACCGATCTTCCTCTGGCTTCTCGCAAGTGGGAGGCGCAGGGCACGTTTCTGGGGCGGGTGGGAGACCACCTGTGGTTTCTCGACGAGGGCGAACTGCTCCATGTCGACGTTCACCGCGGACGTTCCCTTCGCCGGAAGCTGGATGGGCTCGGTGGGGACTCCGATCTCCGCGCCACGCTCGCCGGTCATCAGATCGTGGTGCGCGGCAGAGCTTCCGTCGAGGTCTTCAATGCCCTCACCGGCGAACAACTGGGGCGTGCCGCCTTGCCGACTCCTCTGATCGAATACCTCGGTGCCTTTTTGCCCGCCGACGCTCCGCCGTCCCCCGCACCCTGTGAATGGCAGGGTCGACTGCATCGCAGTGGTCCGGGGCGTCCGGTGCGCTGCCTGCCCGTCAGCGACGTCATTCGCCACGGCACTTGCCTCTCGATATTCGGCTATCGGATCGTCGTGTGCCTGGAACCCGCGCCCGCGCCCGGCACGAGCCTCCCCCCAGCGCCGCCCGTTCAGTGACAGACCCCTTTTCGCTCATGGCCGACTCCGCCACACCCCCACTGCGTGAAGATCTCTTTGATGCCGAATTTCTCGATCGCCTCCGCGCCCTGTTTCTGAGGCTCCGAAAGCGGAAGCAGCTCCGCCGCAAGGGACTCCAGGCAACTCCGGCGACGGGTTTTACCCGCGAGTTCAAGGATTTCCGACACTACACCCCTCGGGATGACTATCGCTCAATTGACTGGAGGCTCTACGCGAGGCTGGATCGGCTGTTCATCCGGCTCTATGAGGAAATCCAGGAATTCCACGTCCACGTCGTCATCGACACGAGCGGGTCGATGGCGGAGCCTTTTTCCGAGAAGCGGCTCACGAGCCTGAAGCTGGCCGTGGCTCTGGCTTACATGGGCCTGGTGGGGCATCACCGGGTCAGTTTTCATCCCATCGGGGCAAACCTCGGGGCCGCTCCTCCGCCGCTGAAAGGGCAGGGCAGTCTGCAACGAGTGCTCGATTTTACCCGCGAACTTGAATTCGGAGGACTCACCAACCTCGAGCGATGTTTTGAGGAGTTCCAGCCCGGGCGGAGACGCTACGGCATCATCTTTGTGATCTCGGATCTCTTTGGTCGCGACATCGACGAGGCCCGGGAAGCGATCCGACATGCCTCCGCCTGGCCTGGGGAGGTGCATTTCATCCAGATTTTTCATCCCTGGGAAGAAAAACCCGAGGTGGAAGGGGAAATCGAATTGTTTGATGTCGAAACGCAGGAACACCGCCGTCTCTGGTTCACCCCCGGGGACCGGGAGCGTTACGAGCGC
>CALDKL010000675.1 GCA_937898895.1 uncultured Verrucomicrobiae bacterium
CCGACACTCCCGAATGCGTGAAGGAGGTCAGGTCCGGGAAAACTCGCTTGCATGCAGGGGCGGGTTTTCTTTAGCTATCATGTCCCAGGTCAGGGGACGGGGAAACCAGTAGCCGGCTCCATTTATCGAGACCGTCCAAAAATGTGGAGGGGTTTTCCCTCGGTCGGCGTTTGAACAGATGAAGGACCGCTGTAGGTCCGAACTCAAATAAACCAAACTCATCAAAACTCCCATGAAACTGATCCATGCTCTCCTCACCGTCATCGTCCTTGCCGGAATCGCCGCAGGACTCGCTCTCGCTGGAACCGCCCAAAAGCCGGACAAATCCGCCCAAGGGTGTTGTGCGGCCGAAGCCTGCTGCGACACGGCGGCAGGTTGTGAAACCGACAAATGCTGCGACGCGGAAGGCGGATGCAAGTCCGAAACGTGCGGTGATTGCGGCGATACCACTGCGAGCTGCCACGGCACGGCCCCGGCTCCAAAACCGGCCACCAAGTCCTGCTGCGCGGGATGATCTGGCACGACACCAGCAACCCGTCAGAGGAACACTGGCGGGTTGCTTTATCTCCCCCCAACCTTCACTGTAAATGGCGATGAACGACCTCGAACTTGATCAACTGATCCGTCTGTCCACACCGAAACCGGACTTTGAGTCCGCCTTTCAACGAGAGATCTGGGCTCGTATCGCCATCGCCGAGCAGGCGAAGAATAGAGGGCTGACAGCGTGGATCGAGGCGGTCCTTGGGGCTCTTTCTCGTCCGGCCCCGGCGTTCGCGACGGCTGCGGTAATGCTCCTCCTCGGAATCGGGTTGGGAACGAGTGTTCCGCACTTGCAGAATCCGTCCGCATCCCGCGAGACTTACCTCGCCTCGATAAATCCGCTCGTGCATCAAAGCGACACGCCCCGATGATGAAACGCGGTCTCGTCTTCCTCATCGGATCACTCTTGCTCGCGGCAATCGCGTTCCTGATTTCTCATTCCATTACTGAGTCGCGGGTGGCTGGAGAAAGAGGATCACACGAGCCTGAAAACCATCTCCCGGAACTCGACTGGTTGCGCCGTGAGTTCGACCTCAGCGCGACCGAATTCGAACGGGTCTCGGCCCTGCACTTTGAGTACCTCCCCACTTGCGAATCCCTTTGCGCGAAGATCGCGGAGGCCCGGAGAAAGGTGCGGGAACTCATCCTTGAGGGAAGCTCCGTCACCCCGGAACTGGAGGCCGCCCTGCGCGACGAGGCCTCCCTCCGCGCCGAATGCCAGGTGGCGATGTTGAGGCATCTTTACGTCACTGCAGGAGCCCTTCCCCCCGAAAAGGCGGACGCTTACCTGGAGACCATGCTCCCCGAGGTGATGGCGATGACCTCCGAACCGACGGAGGTCCATCGTGGCCACTGAATCCTATCAGCACATGGATCCGGGCCTGGACACCGACATCGCGCTCATGCTTCGTCTCGCCGGTGGAGAAGACCTGGCCCTCAATGATCTGATCTCCCGTTGGCGCGACCGTCTCGCGGCCTTTCTCCTCCGCATGGTCGGAGATCATGCAACGGCGATGGACCTGACTCAGGAAACCTTCGTCCGCCTCTACACCAGTCGCAAGACATACAAACCGACCGCCGCCTTTTCGACCTACCTGTTCCACATCGCCACCAACCTCGCCCGCACCCAGGCCCGTTGGCGGAAGCGTCACCCCACCGTGCCGATGGACGACGAGAACCGGGAAATTCGCCACGAGGCGGTCGATTCCCTTCCCTCTCCCGACG
>CALDKL010000676.1 GCA_937898895.1 uncultured Verrucomicrobiae bacterium
TGGCGTTCTGTGTCCCCTCCTAACACATCTCTCACCGTCGCTTGTCCGCCGGGCCAGAGTGGCGGCATCAGCGTGCCCGGGCGATAGGCGGAAGGATTCAAAAGATAACTGCGAAACCACTCCGGACGCAGCCGATTCTCGGAGATGCTCAGATCCAGTGCCTGAATTCCGAGAGACGGCTGCTCTCCCCATGCGTGGCAGGTGATACAGTTCGTTCCTCCGATGATTCCGAGGAGCTTTCGTCCCGCCTCGAGATCCTCCGGATGTTCGACGAGCGGCTTTCCCTCCCCGTTCCCATCGATCCGTTCCAGCCAGGTCGCGAGCGCATCGGCATGGGCGGAATAGTTTGGCATACCGGTCTTCAGATAAGGCCGTATCCGGCTGCCCGCCGTCCCCGCTATAACCGCCTCGAGCCATTCCCTCTGCAACTTGTCGCCGATCCCAGTCAAGGGTGGCGGCAACCGCCCCGAGTCTCCAAGGGCTTCATCTCCGACGAAGTACGGATTGGTTTCCGGCGTCGGCCCCCCGGCTCCGTCGCGATCATGACAGGCAAGACAATTCATCGCCGCGAGCGTGAGCTTCCCATCCCGATCTTCCCGGTGACGATCCCCGCCGAGAAACAGAAGCAGCGATCTGCGTTGTGTCTCGGTCAGGGAATAGTGCGGGCGATCCGCCACCGGTTCCTCCGAGAGACAATTCCCCTTCGGCGAGACCGATGCGGGGATCGGGCGTGCAGGGGGTGCCGATTTTCCTCCCGGCATCGTGTGGCAGGCCGCACATTCCAGTTTCTCCACAAGGACTTTCCCCCTCGCCACCGCCTCGGGCTTGGGCGCGGGCCAGGCCGCAAGCTCTTTTGCGTTTCCAGGATCCGAATCTTGAAAATCAAGAAGATGGGCCGTCAGATCAGCGGATTCCTGTCCTTCGAGCGCCAAATGCGGCATTCGCCCGTCTGTGCGCCAGGTCGAAGGCGAGTCCAGAAAGGCCATCAGGGCGGCGAAACTCGTCTTCTTTCCGAGATCCGGAAATGCAATGGCAAACGGTGACACGTTCCCTTCGGTCGCAGGATGCGGCGGATGGAAATCCGGCGACGGTGCGTGACAGGCCACACATCCCTTCTCGTGATACACCGCACTGCCCCGTTCGGCATTGGCATGCTTCGGAACTTTGAGGCTCCCACTTTTCCCGAGCGTTCCAAGATAGGAGACGATCGCATCAATGTCAGGATCGGAAACCCCATAAACCATCTTTGGCATATTGGATCCGGTCCGACCCGACTCCGGATCGCGAAGAAAGCCAACGAGCCAATCGCGATCAATCCGCCTCGCGAGATCGACGAGATTCGGTCCCCGGCGCGGCACGACGACGGCAGAAGGTTCGTGACAATTCGCACATCCCAGCTCTGAATACAGGAGTCCCCCTCCCTCGACCGAGGGCCTTTGCGCGTAGAATCGCTCGTAGCCAGCCACCCGGGGAGCCGCCCGCAACGGAGGCAATCCCGGAAGGAAAACACCTAACAAAATCACCCAACAGGGTATCGCATCGAACCGAAGAGGGTGGAGCCGGAAACGCATCATGCCTTTGCGAGACATTGCTCGATGTATCTCCTCGATACTCCGACCTTTTCTGTGATCTCAGCCGCCGTCGGGAGAACGGGGATGCCCCTTGGCATCGGATGCATGAAAATCTCGGCGAGCCCCCCGAACCCGATCTCTTTCAGTGCGGCGATGATCGGTAGGTAGTCCAGCGAGCCGAATCCCGGGAGTTGTTTCATCTCCTCCTCCTTCGCCATCTTCTCTTTCGCGGAGCGGTGGTATTCCTGGAAATAGATAAATGGCAGGTTCTCCTTTCCGCAATGTCGGATCAGTTCGGGGATTTGTGCCACCTCCTCGTGAAGGTGGTGCGGCGCAAAGGCGATACCGACGGACCTCGAGGGATTCATCTCCGCAAAGTAGCGGATCGAGTCGGGGGAGGACAGCATAGAGTTCTTGTGGTTCTCGATCGCCATGGTCACGCCGAGTTCCTCCGCCAGTTCGTAATGTGGCTTCAGCTTCTCAAAGAAGGCCCGCACCTCGCGCGCATTGCCGAACTGCTCG
>CALDKL010000677.1 GCA_937898895.1 uncultured Verrucomicrobiae bacterium
GTGGGGGGCGCTTGGGAAAGCGCCCTTCCCTGGAACGGCGAAGCCCGCGTAGAGGAAACGAGGTGGGGCCTGGGTGGCCGGAAAGGTGGGGGGCGCTTGGGAAAGCGCCCTTCCCTGGAACGGCGAAGCTTCGCAATTCACAGGGGGCAAATCACGAGGACTGGTTCCCCCAAATTCGGTAAAACGGATTCTTCCCCGCGAAGCGCTCCCCTGGCATCGGTCACTTCGCCGCGAACTTCCAGAGATGTCCGTCGCTGCGGATATAGAGCGACTTGTCACCGAGGGCCGGCGTGCTCAGGATCGTTTCTCCGAGAGGAATCTCGCTGGTGATGGCTCCTTTTTCCCCCGTGGTATCGACGACTTGTCCGACTCCCTGTTCGTTGAAGAGATACAGTTTTCCATCCCCACCCATGACCGGGCTGCCGCTGAAGGGGCCTTTCAGACGGATTTCCCATCGCACGGATCCGTCGCGACGATTGGTGTTGGTGAGGACACCGGCGTTGTTGATGAGAAAGAGATTCTCCCCGCTGACCACTACGCTGGCAGTGCCGGGACGTTGGTTTGCCTGATTCCAGAGTTTCCTGGGCGGTTCACCGGAGAGTCCGAGTTTCACGACGGTGAGACCGTTTGCGGGGATAAAGAGTTCATCGCCGACGGCGGCTGCCGAGGGAATCGTCGCGGCTCCGCCAGGGACGGAAAAGACGGTGGAGCCGGTCGCCGGGACGAGTCCGACGATGCCCTCGCTCGACTGGAGGGCGACGATGGCCTCGCCGTCTTTTTGCAGAATCGTCGGCGAGGTCCAGTTCGCCGATTTCGGGCGATCCAGTTTCCACCGATTCATCCCCGTGAGCAGATCGAATCCGGCGGCAAAGGATTCGGAATCGTTCTCGATCTGGGCAACGAGAGTGTCGCCGACGACCAGGGGCGAGGAGGCCATGCCGAGGCTGTTCGAGGCGTTCGGATAATCGAGGGTGAGTCCGCGCATCCAGAGGAGCTTTCCGTCGAGGTCGAGGCAGACGAGATCGTTCGACGAATACAGCGCATAGATCCGCGCCCCGTCACTCGCCGGGGTCGGGGCGGCGACGTTTGTCTTGCTGTGCGACATGGTGCGCCCCGTCGCCCAGAACTTCCGTTCCCATTCGAGCGAGCCGTCCCTGGCGGAAAAACAGAGGACGTGCAACTGCTGCTGTTCGGGGCCGCTCGCAGCAGTGATGAAAACCTTTTCGCCCACGAGAATCGGACTGCCGAGGCCGCGTCCGGGGAGGGCGACTTTCCAGGCGAGGGTCTTTTCACTCAATTCGCCGACCGTGGGGATCCTGTCAGGGGCGGCACCCGATCCGTAGGGCCCCCGGAAATTGAGCCAGTCGGCTCGGACCGGAGAGAACAGAAAGAGGAGGACAAGGCAGAGGGGAAGTGTCGAGACGGAGGGGCGCATCGTGCTGCGGAGGGTGAAGATTGGGTCGGGGGCGGGGGTGCGGGATCGACGAGTGTGACCTCGGTCGCGGCTACTCGGCTTTTCGCGGTCTCCGTCGCACAGGTGCCGTTTTTTCGGGAGTGGGCTTTCGGTCGGAGGCGAGGATCGCGGTGCCGGTGGCATCGCAGATGCGGAGCTGGAATTCCCACTGCACTGTCCAGTCCTGCTCCTGTTCGTTCTGGCAGACTTTCACGAGGAGCGTGTTCCGACCCTGTTTCAGTGAGATTGGCAAGGTGTATTGGTCAATGCGCTGGCCGCGATGGTATTCGTCGCGACCAAAAAGAAGCACTCCATTGAACCACACCTTCCAGGCATTCTTGCATCCGAGGCGAATTTGCGCCTCGCGGGCCTCGGTGGCGTTGAATTCGGTGTAGGCATAGCCGACGACCTGTTTCAGCGGACCGTAGGGCTGGTTGAAGTCGACTTTCCCATAGTCGTCGGGAGTTGCATAGGCCTGCCACTTCAGCGGCTTGCCGTCCCTGCCTTCGAATTGCGCCGCCAGATCGATCGAACTTTCGGGCGGATACGGCCTTTCAAAACCGGCCCGATCCGTGTTGTCGAAGGGGGCGAGGAGGTGCCAGTGCGAGAGAAAACCGAATTGTTTCGGCAGATCGACCTTCTGTCCGAGTTTCTCCCGGAGCAGTTTCGCCACGGCATCGATCTGATCGGCCTCGCGAGCGGCGTCGAGTGCGGCCGTGAGCGTGGCGAGGCTCTTCTCCTGTTCCCCCGCCTCGAGCCGGGCCGTGCCCTCGTCGAGCAGCTTCGCAACGGCCTCGCGGCGCAGCGCGGGGCTGGGATCGTCGGCGAATCCGGGAACGAGAGTCGCTGCCTCGGTCGGAGCGAGTTCGCGATAGAGTTCAAAGGCGAGACGGCGGGCGTTGGGCTCGTTTTTCCGATTGAGGACAAAGGCCTTGATTTCGTCTCCGGGCATCCCGGCCTTGGCCGCCAGACCGCCTTGGAACACCGTCTCGACGGCGGTGCGCATCCAGTTGCGGGCGAGGGGGCCGGATCCCTCCATCGCCGCGAGCACGGGGACGATGACCTCGGGCCCGAGGGAGGTGAGTTCATTCCACGCAGCGGCGGCCTCGACATTTCCGGCACCCTCGGGACCCACCTTTCGCAGTTGTTCGAGAGCCGCAGTCCAGGGCTCTCCGTGGATGGATGTCAGGGAAAGGAGAAACGAGAGGGGGAGCAGGAGGCGCTTCATCGCCGGGGAGACTACAATGTCGCGGCGGTCGGCGGCAAGTCCCGTGAAGGGGTCACCTCGCGATTGTTTCGTAGAGGGCGAGAGTCTCGCGGGCGATTTCCGACCAACTGAATCTCTCGAGCACCCGGGCCCGGCCCGCTTTCCCCATCTCCGCGCATCGCTCCGGATCGCGCATCAGGGTGTTGATCCCGGTGGCGAGATCGTGCGCGAAGACTTCGGGATGGATCGCCTCGAAGGGAGACTCGGGCTGTTGCGCGAGGGGGATGAGCAGGCCCGTTTCGCCGGGCAGGATGATCTCCTTCATGCCGCCGACGGCGGACCCGACCACGGGGGTTTCGCAGGCCATTGCCTCGAGATTGATGATGCCGAAGGGCTCGTAGATCGACGGGGTGCAGAAAACGCGGGCATGGCTGTAGAGCACGATCTTGTCGTGGGCGGGAATCATCTCCTGGATCCAGACGACGGGTCCGTTGTGCCCGGCGCGGGCAGCGGCGACGGCGGTTTCCATCTCGAGCCGGATCTCCGGAGTGTCCGGGGCTCCGGCGCAAAGCACGACCTGGGTTCCCGCATCGAGATGGCGGATCGCGTTGACGAGATGGACGATGCCCTTCTGCCGGGTGATGCGTCCGACAAAGAGGACAAAGGGAAGCGCCGGGTCGATCCCGTGCTTTCTGAGGACCGCCTCATCGAAGGTCGGTGTGTATTCGTCAGGGTCGATCCCGTTGTAGATCACGTGCACCTTCTCCCCGGAGACATCGAAGAGGCGGAGCACGTCCAGCCGGGTTTCGTGCGAGACGGCGATGACCGCATCGGCCATTTCGATGGCCGTCTTTTCGAGCCAGACCGTGAAATCATAGCCGCCGCCCAGTTGTTCGCGTTTCCAGGGGCGCAGTGGTTCGAGGGAGTGTACGGTCAGGACGAGGGGGCGTCCGTAATTCAGTTTTGCGAGGATGCCTCCGAAGTGCGAATACCAGGTATGCAGATGCACGACATCCGCATCAACGGCGAGCGTGTTGAAATCGAGGCAGCGCTGCAAGGCGGAGAAAACCGAATGCAGTGACTTCGGTGCCGTGTATCCGGAGGTTTCAACCGCGAACCCCTGGACGGCGGGATTCTGATCCGACTCGAGCTGATCTCCGAAACACCGAACCTCCACCTCGCAGAGCTTCGCGAGTTCGCGGGCGAGATACTGGACGTGAATCCCCGCGCCGCCGTACACGTGGGGAGGGTATTCGTTGCTGAGGAGGAGCGTCTTCATCCGAGGCAGGGAAGAGAGCGGTTTTGTCCGGGATTGCAAGGGCGAAGCACCCCGCGCAGGCGCATCCGGCCGTTTCGCGCCGGGAGGGGGCCGCCGAACGAGTCCTTCTCGCCGCAGGACAGGGTCAAGCGGCAGAGACGACCCTCTTGGAACGATTCAGTTTCTAGCCCGGATTTCTCACACCCCTTCATCGCGAGACGCCGAGAGGAGCCGTTCCCGC
>CALDKL010000678.1 GCA_937898895.1 uncultured Verrucomicrobiae bacterium
GGGCCCGGATGGGTTGTTTGTTCGGGCAGGGAAAACTCCACCGGAGCCTCGCCTTTCTCGCTGAGCGCGGCGGTGCCTTCGGCACTGAAGGTATCTTCTTCGACGGCGACGTTGCCGAATTGAAACTCATCGAAACCGCGGGGACGAGGAAAATCGTTTTCCGCGTAGACCATCCAGCTCACTTCAGCCTTTGAGAGGGGCTTGCCCATGAAGTAGCGTGCACGCACGGGAATATTCAGCTCCGCGCCCTGGGAGTATTCGTCCTCCGCAGCAACGGTGACCTCGAAGGTGTTGACCCGGTAATCCTCGACCTGGATAGCGTGCGTCGCGATGAGTCGCCAGTCGCCTTCGTCGCTTTCTCCTTCCGGAACTGCAGCATCGGCGGCTCGCACGGGATTGAAATCGATTTCGATGGCGTGCCAGCCCATCCCCTCGGCGGGGAGGGTGAAGGAGGTATCAAAGCTGCCGTTCTTGCCGAAGGTGATTTCGCGCTCGAAGAGCTGACGATGCAGCTCGTCGAAGACGCGGAGGCGGGCGGAGCCTTCCCCTGGCCCGGTGAGCTTGTCGGCATCGATGAATCGTGTGATCGCCTTCAGTTTTACTTCATCGCCGGGGCGGTAGACGTCACGATCTGTGAAGATGAGGGTGCGGCGTTCGCCGGGAAGGACATCGTCCCAGCGCTGCTCGACCCCGAAGGTCCACAAGCCAACGCTGTTGAGATCCTCGTTGAATGGGATGACGTGGCGGTCTTCTCCGGAGGCGGCATCGAGATAATACCTCTTTTCGGTCGCACGATAGAGATCGCGACCGATGCGGGCAATCCCTCCCTTGTCGGTTTCGGTCTGTGCCAGGGAGGCGAGGGTCTCATCCCACAAGGTCACTCCCAATCCGGCAAGGGGTTTTCCGGTCTTGAGGGAAAAGGCATAGAGGGTCGTGCCGTCTTCACCCTGCTTCCAGGCAAGACCGATGTCGGTGAGCTGGATGAGGGACTGGGCACCCACCGAGAGCGTTTCACGGGTGGAGGAATCCCCCTCGCTGCAAAGATAGAACGCTCCGGTGGTCTCGCCCTTCGTCATTTCGTTCCAATTGAGCGAGACGGTTTCCGTCGTATCGACTGCGGCTTTGGTCTCGCCGAACTGGTCGAAGATGACCTGGCCCGGGATGGCTTCAAAGGCCAAGGCCTGTTTTTCCCCGAAGCCCTCATACTTGTCCTGATAGTCGCGCAGGGCGAGAACCAGATCCTTTCCGGTCACCTTCTTCACGCGAGTGCGCAAGCCGGTGAGGTTCCCGGTGTGGACATCGAATTTGCGGTGCCCCGAGGCGTTCTGCGTCGTGGCGAAAGCGGGATAGGTGACGAAGCCGGGATTCGGTTCGAACGTCAGTTTCTTTGTCACGACCTGCGCGAGTTGGGTGGTGTCTTTCGCGACAAGACCGTCGCGCACCTTCACCTCGTATTCGGTTCCGAATTCGAAATCACCGTTGAGGGAAAAGGAGCCGGAATAGGACTCGATCGACAGATTCTTCGGAGCGGGCGTGACCGTGATGTATTCCGAGAGGCGCTCGCCGCGGAATTCGGTGGCCATCGACCCCTTGTTGTGGCGGATGGAAATCTCGCGGCCGGAATCATAAGGATTCACGGCGAGAATCTCGGAGATCTGGAACGGCTCCAGTTCGCCGATGTAATCGAGGCGGCTCTCGATGATTTCGTGGCGGCCATCGGTCGAGGCGAGACCTGCGGTGGCATTGAGAAACCAGGTGCCCCCGAGAGGGAGCGGCGAGGCGGGCCGGATCAGGATGAACTGATCGAGGGCGAGTTCTGCCGCCGGGCTTTTGATAAAATGTCCAATTTCCTCAAGCGACGGGCGTTTTGCGGAGACTGCGGCAAATCGGTCATTGGGCTTGTCGTATAGGCGCATGGCACCTTCCACCGCATCCGGCGCGACAGCGACGTTGAAGCGGAGTAGAATCGGCGACTCGGGCTTCAGCGGATTCGACGAATCGAAGCTGTAAGGATGGCGGTCGTAGGTGAGGGCGGATTTGCCGCCGGTGGCGGGATCCTGCGCATGGAGCACAAAGAACAGCACGGTACCGACGGCGAGGAAGAGTCCATGCCGGAGCGTGAGGAATCGGGGGGTATTCATAATGGGGAACCGAAGAATCGAATCGAAGCGGAATGACTTGGTGAGGATGGACGACGGATACGGACGGTTTATGCACGATCTTTCGCCTGCGGCTCTGTAACGGATGATTGGATAGGAAGTTTAGCGATCCGAAACCTCGAAACGGAGCAAAATCGCCACCTTTTTTGGATTTCCGAGCGAATTGCCCGACTCCGACTCACTGCCGTGCCCGGCTCACCGCCGCAATCCCTCGGCCCGAGCAAAGGCCGCCTTCAGGTTTGCATAGCAGGATTTTGTCGCGGAGACGGGATCGTAGGCAGGATTGTTTCTCCAGATCTGGCTGCTTACTTCACAGCAGAAATCTCCTCGGTATCCTCCCCCGCAGAGCGCCGAGATGACCTCGGCCTGATCCCACGCCTTTCCCTCCCCGGGAAGGGCGAAGGAGACCTGGTCGCCCGTCTTCACCGCGTCCTTCACCGCCACGTAATTCAGATGGGGAAGCGATTCACGCACTGCCGCCTCGATGGTGAGGGAAGGTTCGCGGAAGGCATAGTGGCTGTAATCAAAGGTCATTCCGAGCTGATCGGGCGCACCGAGCTGTGCGATGATCCAGTTCGCTTCCTCCGGGAGGCTCATCGCGTGCAAGCGGTGCGGTTTGATCGAGAGAACCCCACGCACCTCCTCCGCCACCTGAACCCAGTCTGAAATCCGATCACGAAAAAATTCGCGTGATTCGGACCAATTCTTTCCTCCGAGGACCGTCTGAATGATGGGGGGGTGACCGGGGGACAAATCGTGCCCAAGCTGGATCAATTGGTGGATCTCGGTCAATTGCGCCTTGTGATCGGCTTCGCTCCGCTTCGGGGGTAGATCCGCCATGATCCCGCAGAGGCGCAGTTCGGTCTCGGCCAGGAGTGCCTGCAATCGCTTCCGGTCCTCGCTCGTGAGGTCAGAGGGAGCGCCGCTCGTGCCTGGAATTGCGGTGATTTCGAGGGCGTCGTATTTGGTTTGCGCAATGAGCCGGATCGCCTCCTCGAGATTCATCGAGGAAAGTCCATAGGTGCCAATGGCCAGACCGGCTCTGCGCCCTTCGTCGCCAGGCGCGGCAAACGCGAAGCCCCCGACGGCAACTCCGGCCGTCGCTTGGAGAAACTTTCGACGCGTTTGCATCCGTGATGGAGGACAGCATGAAAGAGGGCAGGCGCGAAGTCAACCCTCCTCCTTCACAGGCTCGGGCCAGACCGGGGGCGGAATCTCCATTTCCCAGTCGGAGTCGGAAAACGTGCCCTGGAATACTCCGCCGCCGCTGGCCATGGCAAGCCGCTGCACATCCAGGGGAACCGGTCCGAATTCGAATGGAACCCTGACAAACAAGCGAGTTCCGGTTTCCCGGATGGCGAGGGCGAGCAGGGGGAGATCGAGCGTCCAGGTGCCATACTCGCCGCCACCGACATATCCGTTCGTAAAGAGATAGACGGCATCGCAGGCATCCTCCCGCGCCATCCGGGCGATCGTGCGCAGGACCGAATTCGGGGATTCCGGTCGAGTGTTTCGCGAAGCGAGTTCGATCCTTTCCGTCGCGTGGATGCGCCCTCCCGCATCGCCTCGTTCGGAAAGGTATGCGGCGCATTCCGCCCCGATCCGGGCAAGGTCGGCCAGGTAGAACTCGCGCCAATGACGCGGTGGCACTTCGCGCAGCGATTGGTGTCGCTTCCAATCCTGGGCCACGTATCCGAAGGCAAAGACCACGCCGAGACGTTCGGAATGGATGCGGTCGAGATCTTTCCCGATCGACTCGCGGGCGCACATCGCCTCGAACACCTGCGCCGACCGCTTTTGCCTGGCCTCCTCATCCGGAAAAGGCAACAGCGTTGTTTCGTCGAGCCAGCGGCGTCCCGTCATCCGGGGAAGCCACTCCTCCTTCGGCCTGACAAAGTGCAATTCGTGGCGCGATGTCAGGGTGCGGGACCAGTTCTGATCAAAAAACGCCTCCTCTCCCTCGTAACCCAGCTTGCGCAGGTAGGCGGCATGGGCGATGCGCTCGGGAAATCCGAATCCTTCGCGAAAACCGGTCGGAGGCACCTGCCACGAACGAAGAATCGTGCCCCTGCCCTGGCCGAGGAGCCGATACCATTCCTCCGGTCGGTTGGGGAGCGCGAGTGGATCGGCCTCGAGCGCAGGAGGCTGCGTGACCCATGCGTCGCCCGCCTGGACCTGTTCCTGCCAGAGATGGCGCAGAACGAGAAGGCGCGGCTGACGTTCCCCACCCCCCTCCTTCAACAGGGTCTCGAGGGAGACGATACCCTGTGTGCTTTGCTCGCCCTTCAGCGGAGTGAGCCACAATACCGTGTCGCACTCTTCGTAGAGCGACTTCAGCGCGTAGAGCACGTTTTTCCTAGCCCCCACCGAAGTCGATGCCTCCCGATCGAGGTCGGATCCTGCGATCTCGCGCATCGCCACCGGAGCCCGGCCCGCCGCGATGAGCTGCTCGTTCAGAATCCGGAACTCCTTGCGTGCCTGCGGCACGAGAAATCCCATCTCCGCAGAGGTGTCGAGCAGGAGGCCGAGCTTCGCCGGACTTCGTTCCTGCGCTCCGAGTCGAGCCGCGGCGACGGCACCCGGAGCGATCAGGGCGAGAAAATGACGACGGGAAGGGGGCATTCCGGAGTGAACCACGGGCCTTACGGCTCTGCAAGCGTTGCGGGTTTCGCGCCGCTCGGTTCGTGATTCTCTCTCCTTTGCCACCTCCCCGCCGGGTTCCGGTAAGAACCAAGGGAAAACAAAAAGCGAACGATCACCAGGAACTGCGCAGAGCGAGCATCCAGGTGCCGGTATTGACTTCGTCGCCGGGTGCTCCGTAGATTCCTCCGGTGGCGTATTCGTAGCCGCCCATGAGCTTCAGGTTGTTGCCGCAGAGGTAGTAGTTGAGACCCGCGTAGAAGGTGTGGTAATCCTCGACCGATTGACGCACGTCATAGCGTTGCGGGCGTTGTTCGCGTCCTTCGCCCATGTAGGCGTAGCGCGTCACGAACTGGAGTTTGTCGGTGATGTTGTAGTAGGGCATCAGGACGACGCCCCAGGTGTCGTATCCGGCGGGAAGCGCCCCGGAGGCGACGCCGTTTTGTGCGGCGATGATGTCGGTGATGAGGCCGAACTGGCCGATCTCGGTTTCCGTCCCGATCGCGGCGACATGCTCGAAGGCCGATCCGAGGTTCGTGTCGGCGCTGCCGTTGGCGGCGGCGGTGCCGTCGCTGGTATTGGTGAACTGATAGTCGAAGTGGATGCTCGTGGCCTCGGTGAGGTCGAAGGAGCCGCGATAGGTGGCACTGCCGCGAGAATCGAAGTCGGGCCAGTCCCAGCGTTCGCCATCGGCGTCGCGATCCGCTCCTCCGATCCAGGCACCGACTTCGTTTTTCAAGCCGAGAGCCTTGAAGCCCACCATGGCACCCCAGGGCTTGCTGCTCACCACCGAGCTGGTGATGGGCGAGCGTTCCACCGTGAGAATATTGTTCGATGAGGTTTCAAATTCGCGAAGAATCAATTGCTTGGTTTTCCCGACAGTGACGTAGAAATCATCGTTGGGTTCCCAGGTAAGATAGAAGTCGTCGATGTCGTCGAAGAACGTGCCATTGGTGAGTCCGTGGAATCCCGTTCCGCCCGTCCCGTCGGCGATGTTGAGGATGCCGACGAAGGTCAGGTCGTTGGCCATCTCAATCTCGGTGCCGAGGCGGAATCGGCGGTGGTCGTATTCATGGTAGCCATTGGTGCCTTCGACTCCGCCGGTGAGGGTGTCCTCGGTCTGCGAAGTCCATTGCCCGTGGTAGCGCCCCTTCAGTTTGACCGACTTGATGAAGCCGTCGCCCTTGTAGAGCGTGTTCTTCTTGAAGACGTCGCACCAGGTCGTGTCGACGACGGGTGCCTTGTCGTCGATGACGGTCTTGTCGTAGTCTCCGGCGACGAGCGGTTGGAAGGCAGCAAGGGCGAGCACGGAGGCCACGCCGGATTTCATGAAGCGGTGTTGGGTCATGGGTCTGTCTGGTGGTTCGTTGGTTGTAGGGGTATTCGTAATACAGATTCGGGTGATTCGATTGGCGGATTGATAACTTCTAGTGAAGCGGTCGGGGGCATTATTTGCGTGTTCGCGCGTGGATCAAATGACGATTTTGTCACTTCAGTCGTTTTGATGCATTTGGTGATGATGAAATCGCGTCCCAGGTCATCATCCTCTCGCCCCGCTGAGGTAGAGTGCTGCGTCGGGATCGAGCGGATCGGAGAAGACACGAGCAGCCGGCCCGCTTTCCACCAGGGCCCCGGCATTGTCGCGCACCCAAAAGACGGCGGCATGGTCGGCGATGCGGCGGGCCTGGGCGAGGTTGTGGGTGACGATGGCGACGGTGACCTTTCCCTTCAGGGAGTGGATCAGATCCTCGACCACGCCCGAGGCGATGGGGTCGAGAGCACTGCACGGTTCGTCGAAGAGGATGACCTCGGGGTCGAGCGCCAGGGCGCGCGCGATGCAGAGCCGCTGTTGCTGTCCTCCGGAAAGGGCGATCGCGCTCTTGTGGAGCCGGTCGGAGACCTCGTCCCACAGTCCGACATCGCGCAGGACAGCCTCCATGCGGTCCGGGATGTCGCGGTTGTGCCAGCCGTGCTCTTTCAGGGGGATTTCGAAATTCCGTCGGATGGACTGGGGAAAGGGGTTTGGCCGCTGAAAGACGATGCCGACGCGGCGACGCAGGGAGAGGATGTCGGCCTGGGGATGGGTGATCTCCGTCCCGTCGCAGAGCCGGATCGATCCCGTGACGCGACAGCCCGGGATGAGATCGGTGAGCCGATTGAGACTGTGGAGAAAGCTGCTCTTGCCGCATCCGGAGGGGCCGACGATGGCGGTGATCTCGTTGGTGGGGATGTTCAGGCTCACGTCGCGGACGGCCGAGTGGTCCCGGTAAAAAACCGAGAGTTCGGAGACGCAGAGGTTCGACGTTCCGCAGTCGACAATGCAGCCCGAGCCGCTGGTCGAACAATTCAATTCGTTTTGCCGGGAAAGGGCGGACGGATTCATGGGGTTTGATGCCGCCGCCGCAGCCAATGTTCGGACAGGGCCACTGCAACGGAGTTGACGAGGAGGATGAGGGCGAGAAGGACGAGGGCGCTGGAGGCGGCCATGGTGTTGCCGCCGGCCACGTTCAGAGCGAGGTCGTAGATGTGGACGGAGAGGGATCGTCCCGAATCCCCGAGGGTCTCCGGCCAGCGGATGGAGTAGCCGCTGGTGAAGATGAGAGCCGCCGTCTCCGAAAGGGCGCGCCCGATCCCGAGGGTGATCCCGATCACGATGCCGGGAAGGGCTGCGGGCAGCAGAATCTTCGCAATGGCCGTCGTGTTGGTGAGGCCGAGGGCGGCGGCGGCCGGACGCAGGTCGGCGGGGAGCGATTCGAGAGCCGAGAGGGTCGTGCGCACAAGGATGGGCAGGATCATGCAGGCGAGCGTGAGCCCCCCCGCCAGGATGGAGAACCCCATCCCTAACACTTGCCCGAAAAAGACCATGCCAAAGAGGCCGAAGACGATGGAGGGGACGCTGGCGAGCAGATCGACACCGCCGGTGACGAGCCGGGCGGCGACGCTTCTCCGTTTCACGAACTCGGAGAGCCAGAGGGCGCAGCCCACTCCGAGGGGGATGACGAGCCCCAGGCAGCAGACGAGGATGAGCAGACTGGAGACGAGGAGGGGACCGATGCCGCCGGCGCGGCCGGAGTCTTCCACTTCGCCGGTGAAATAGCCCCACGAGAGTTGCGGGAAGCCAAGGCGCGCCAGGTCCCATACGATCCAGGCGAAGAGCCCGAAGCTCAAGAGAGCGGCGGCCATCCCGAAAGCGCCAAAGACACGATCTCCCAGGACGGGAAAGACGCGGCGTTTTTGGGGCGGGGCGAGGGTGGGCATCGGAAGGTGGATTTGGAAACGGCTTCAGGCTCCCCCGGTTCCCGAGTCGATCGCCGGACGGCGGAAGGAGAGCCAGCCGACCAGGGCGGCGGTGAAGAGGACGAGGATCAATCCCGCGCAGAACAGCAGGGCCTTGTGCGAAGCAGTGGCGTAGCCCATCTCCAGAGCGATGGTCGAGGTGACGGGACGGATCGGGTCGAAGAGACTCGTGGGAATCTGGGGGATGTTTCCGCAGACCAGGACGACGGCCATCGTTTCGCCCACGGCGCGTGCCAGCGAGAGCAGTACTCCCGTGCCGATGCCGCCCTTTGCGGCGGGCAGGGCGATGGACCAGATCGTCCGCGCCCGTCCCAGTCCCAGTCCGGCGGCGGCCTGGAGCTGCGCCGGAGGGACAGCCTGGAGCGCGGCCTGACTGGTGAGCGTGATGATGGGCAGGATCATCAGCCCGAGCACGATGCCCCCGGCCAACAGACTCTGACCCGAGGACTCGGGGACGAAACGGACGATGGCGGGGACGACGACGGACAATCCCCAGAAGCCGAAGACCACCGCCGGTACCCCGATGAGCAGCTCGAGGATGCGCCGATTCCATCGCTCCAGCGCGGGAGGCGCGTAGAAGCGGTGAAAGACAGCCCCGGCGACCCCGACGGGGAGGGCGAGGGCCACGGCGAGCAGAGTCACGAGGGTCGAGCCGACCAGCATCGAGACCACGCCGAACTGCGGATCGCGCACCGAGCCGGGCTGCCACTTCGGATCCGCGAAGAACGACTCCAGGCGGCCCGCCTCGATCGCCGGCCACGCTCCCTTGAACAGGAAGCAGACGATCAGGACGACGAGCGCACCCGAAACCAGCGCGAGCAGTCCGAGGATACCCTGAGCGACACGGTCAATTGACCGTGACAAAGAAGTGTTTTTCGATGATGTCATTGACTTCCTTGGACATCAGGTAGTCCAGGAACGCCTTCGCTGCGGGAGAGGTGTCCGCATCGTGGACGATGTTGAGGGGGCGTCCGATCGGGAAGGTCCCGTCCGCCACTGCGGCGGTGGTCGCGGCGATGCCGTCGGTCGCAATCAGTTTGATGGGGGTGCCGCTCTTCGCTTCGCTCGCGGCCGTGCCGATGGAGACGTAACCGATCGTGTGAGGATTCGCGACGACGGAATTGATGACGTGCAGGTTCTCCCCGACGACGACGTCGGCTTTCACATCGGCATTGTCGAGTCCGAGGAAGCCCAGGAAGACCTCCAGGGTCGAGCGCCCCTCGGCCTTGTTGGCGACCACGATCTTCGCATCCGGTCCGCCAAAGGCGCTCCAGTTCGTCGTCTTGCCCGTGTAGATGTCGATGAGCTGCTGTTTGCTCAGATCGCTGACGGGATTGTCCTTGTGCAGGACCACGCAGACCCCGTCCGCAGCGATGCGGTGGGCCGTCAGCTTCGTGGGTTCGTCATCCTTGAGGACACGGGAGACCATGCCGAGGTCGGCGATGCCGCCAATGGTGTCGGCGATGCCGCGGGAACTGCCGCCGGTCTGCACCTCGATGCGCACGCCGGGATGCGACGCCTCGTAGCGTTTGGCCACGTCGACCACGATGGGGGCGATGGTGCTGGCACCGGTCAGGACGACGACCTGGCTGGATTCCTTCTTTCCGCAAGAGGTGGCGAAAAGCGCCGCCGTGGCAAATGCAGCGGTCTTGGCGATCACTCCTCCCCCGGAGCGAAAGAGATGTGACAGCAGCCGAGATCCACGATCCCGTTCCGGTTCCGCTCCATCGTCGGCGAGAGCCGATAGAGCACGGCCTTCCCGTCGCGCTCCGACTCCACGATGCCCGCTTCGCGAAGACTCCGCAGATGATGGGAGAGCAGACTCTGTTCGATCCCCATGGCCGCCTGCAGTTCCCCCACGTGGCAGGGTCCCTTCATCAGATGCCTCACCACGGCCAGCCTCGTCTCGTCCGCCAAGGCCTTGAGACGATCGGCACAGGAAGGCTCCTCGGGAACGGGGTTCTGTGGGCGCGGCGTTTTCATGCACGGGCGGTTGTCGGAAGTCACACTGGCGTATGGATCGGTTCATATGAATTGCCGCAAAGATGAACATCCGTTCATATCTGTCAAATCATAAACCCTTCTCCGATTTTGGCGCAATTCCGTTGAAGCTTCAAGCTTTCACCTTGTCAGGCTTCCGTCGAATGTTCACCACCCGTTCTCCCCGATTGGAACGACGGGGGGGGGCAATTGCTGCGCACCGTAAGCCAGGAAGTGCGGAGTGATGAACCGCCGCGGTGGCACAGTGCTCTGGTTTCTCCTGATCCCTGGTCATGAAAATTTTATCCGGAATCGGCTCTCTTTTGATTTTGCTGGGCGCTGCCTCCGGCCCGTCGGCAGAGGAATCCCGCTTCCCGCCGAAGGCGAGCGCAGAGGAAGTGCGGAATCTCATCGACCGTGTGTCGGTTTCACACCCTCGCTTGCTCCTCGGTGCCGACGAGGCAAGGCAACTGCGCGGACGCGTCGAGGCCGATGTGGAGCTGGCCGCAATCGCCGCCGTCGTGTGTCGGGATGCCGATGCCATGCTCGCGGTGCCGCCCGTCCCGCGCGAACTCGAGGGTCGCCGCCTCCTTGGTCAGTCGCGCCGGGCGGTGCGGCGCATCCTGACCCTGGCGATGGCACATCTCCTCACCGGCCAGGAGCAATACGTTGCTCGTGCCGCGACGGAAATGCGTGCCATCGCCGCCTTTTCCGACTGGAATCCGGCGCACTATCTCGATGTCGCGGAGATGACCTTTGCGATGGCCATCGGTTACGACTGGCTTTTCGACTCGCTCGACGAGAAGACGCGTGCTGCAGTCCGGGAGGCGATCCTGACAAAGGGCGTGCGGGTTCCCCTCGGCAAAAAGAACAATGGATGGACGCGCGCCACGAACAATTGGGGTCAGGTCTGCCATGCCGGCATGGTCGCGGGAGCCCTCGCCGTGCTCGAGTCCGACCGCGATGCAGCCGCCTCCACGATCCATCGCGCCATCGCGAACGTGCCGCGTTCGATGGCTTCCTACGCACCCAGGGGCAGCTATCCGGAAGGGCCCAGCTACTGGTCCTACGGCACCACTTACAATGTCCTTCTTCTCGCTCTGCTCGAATCGGTGCTGGAAACGGATTTCGGCCTGGAACAGGCACCGGGGTTTGACCAGACGGGAGCCTATCCCGCGCTGATGACCGGTCCCTCCGGATATGCCTTCAACTACGCGGACGGTGGTTTCCGGCGCGGAGTGGAGCCCGCAGTGCACTGGTTCGCCTCGCACTTTCATCGGCCCGACTGGCGGATTGGCGAGAAAGAATCTCTGCAACAACGGCTCTCGGAGAAGACGGACCCCACTTCGGACTCCGGTCGTTTTTTCCCGCTGTTGCTGCTCTGGGCGAAAGAGGGGTTCGCAACCGGCGCGGTCCATCTGCCTCTGCACTGGACGAGCGGAGATGCCACGCCGGTGGCGGTGCATCGCAGCGGATGGGAGCGGGACGATGCGGTGTTTGCGGGGCTCAAGGGTGGCTCTCCCTCCGGGCCGCACGGGCACATGGACATCGGCTCGTTTGTCCTCGATGCCGACGGTGTCCGTTGGGCGGCCGATCTCGGCGCGGAGAAATATCATCGCATCGAGTCGCGGGGGATGAATTTCTGGAGCATGAAGCAGGACTCCGACCGATGGCGTGTTTTCCGCCAGAGCAGCCTGAGCCACAACACGCTCGTCATTGGTGGTGCGCTGCAGAGGGCTGCCGGTCATGCCGGGATCGTTCGTTTCTCCGCCTCGCCGGAGTTCCCGCACTCGGTCGTGGACATGAGTGACGTGTATG
>CALDKL010000679.1 GCA_937898895.1 uncultured Verrucomicrobiae bacterium
AGACTTTTCCGGGCTCCATCAGCACTTCCCGTTCGAAACCCTCGCGATAACGGACCCGCTGCGGGTAGTCGATGAGCAGAATCGAGCGACCGTCGGGATAAACATCGCTGACCCTGACAATCACATCCGTGTCCTTTGCCGTCGAAGAAAGGAAGAGTTCGGCCTCGACCCGACCGATCCAGGCAAGGGGTTCCTGGAGCGGATCCGTCGTGAAGGTGCGGACGCCGGGTTGTCCCTCGAAAGCCCGCGCATCGGAAGCCCCGGGAAAGGCCGTCCCAGGGAGGGACATGGGATGGAGGGGGTCGCTTTCGTAGCTTGTGGACGATACGGTCTCCTGCGGGCGCTCCTCGTCGAGGTGACCTCCGGAGTGCAGGTAGAGCGATCGCATCTCTGCGGGCGGGGGAAAATCGGAGGCCTCGCGCCAGAGGTTGCCGGGAGCCTCTGTTTCACCCGCGGCACCCATCTGATACCACCGCACCTTCGGCTCGCGCGTGACGCCATTGTCCACGCCTTTCAGCCAATGGTCGAACCATCGCAGCATATGCTCGTCGACGGGCCAATGGGCGTTTTCGGGATAGAGGAGTTCACCGTTCTTCGTTCCCTTGTTGTTCCGTCCGTGGAGCCACGGTCCGATGAGAAGCCACTGTCGGCCTCGGGATCCGGGGCCGCCCTCGTGTTCGCGTCCGATGAAACTCGCGATCGATCCCTGGTTCATGAAATCAAACCAGCTGCCGATTGTGAAACAGGGCACATCCATCTCCGCGAAATGAGGGGAGCAGTCCTCCGCTCTCCAGTAGTCGTCGTAGGTGGGGTGGCGGAACCACTCCTCGAGCAGTTTGTCGTTGTCGCGTGGGTCGCGGCAGACTTCGCCGAGTTTTTTGAATCGTTCCGGGCGGGTGGTGCCCCCGATGCGGTAGCCTTCGTGAAAGAGACTCAGGCCTGTGTCGATCATGTACTGGCAGACGAGGTGAGGAGGCTGTGTCACGGCGAGGTAGTTTTGGGCGTAGCCTCCCTGCGAGCTTCCAAAGGTGCCAATTTTGCCCGTGCTCCACGGCTGCGCCGCGAGCCACTCACAGACATCGTAGCCGTCGCGGAGTTCCCCGAATTGCATTGCCCGGTAGCCGACCCAACGGCCTTCCGAAAGGTGGGTTCCGCGGTAGTTCACGAGTGCGACGACATAGCCGCTGCGGGCGAGATTCGCAGCCGTTTCGCGCGTTCCTTTTGCACGCAGTGAAGCGTAGCGTTGCTCGAAGAGGATCGGCCAGGGGCCTTCCGATTCCGGGCCGGGAAAATAGAGATAGGCGGAAAGCACGACTTCGTACAGCATCGGTATCTGATGGGGCACCTCCTTCACGTTTCAGAAATCAATCTACTCTTCGGC
>CALDKL010000680.1 GCA_937898895.1 uncultured Verrucomicrobiae bacterium
GAGGTAATCTGCAATCTCGTGCAGACGCCTGCCATTCTTGGCAAAGATCTTCAGGGCTTCGTGGGCTTTCTTCGTGAGACGAGCGGCTTCCTTGCGACTCTTCTCGATTCCGAAAAGGGCGGGGTAGGTCGATTTCGCGGCGGCGACGTCCTTGCCTGCGCTCTTTCCCAGGGTCGCGCTGGTCTGGGTGACATCGAGAATGTCGTCGATCACCTGGAAGGCAAGACCAAGTGCCCGACCGAAGTCAGTGAGAGCTTCGAGCTTCGCGGGGGTGGCGTTGGCGGTCATTCCGCCGAGGCGGAGGGAGGCAGTGAGGAGGGCGGCCGTCTTGCTCTCGTGGAGAAAACGCAATTGAGCGGGAGTGAGAAGGACGTCTTTGCCCTCACCTTCAAGGTCGAGTACCTGACCACCGATCAAATGACGACTGCCAGAGGCTCGGGCGAGTTCAGTGACATAGGTTCCGACGCCGAAGCGAGGAGAGGGAGGGGTCTGGGCGAGAATCTCAAAGGCAATCGTGAGCAGGGCGTCGCCCGCGAGCACGGCGATGCCCTCTCCGTACTTCACATGACAGGTTGGCATGCCGCGCCGGAGGTCGTCGTCGTCCATGCAGGGCAGATCGTCGTGAACGAGAGTGTAAGTGTGGAGGCACTCCACCGCGGCTGCTGCCGGAATGGCCGAGGAGATCGAGCCACCACAAGCCTCGGCCGCCGCGAGGCAAAGGATGGGTCGGAGTCGTTTCCCGCCCGCAAAGAGGCTGTATCGCATGGCCTCATGGATCGTGGTCGGCCGCGTTTTCGCCGTCGGCAAAAAACATTCGAGTGCCTCGTCGACGAGACGGCACCGATCAGCGAGGTAGGCCTTCATGGGAAGAGGGGGCGAGGAATGAAGAGGTTCCAGAACGGCGGTTGGAAATCAAAAACCCGACCTCGCGTTCTCAGAATCCGGCCGACTCTGCGCTATCCTACAGCAACTCCGCAATCTGCACCGCATTCAGGGCTGCACCTTTGCGCACCTGATCGCCCACCACCCAGAAGGTCAGGGCGTTTTCAAGGACGAGATCCTCACGGAGGCGACCGACGAGGCAATCGTCTCCATCCGTGGAATCGAGCGGAGTCGGGAAAACGGGGATGTCGGCATAGGGGTCGTCGATGACGTGGACCCCCGGAGCCGCCGCGATCGCCGCCCTCGCGGCCTCGACAGATGGCTTTTTGTTGAAGACGGCAGTGACGGCGACGGAGTGCGAGCGGTAAACCGGAACGCGAACGCAGGTGACCGAGGCCTTAAGATCGGGCGCGTGGAGGATCTTGCGTCCCTCGTGGTGCATCTTCATCTCTTCCTTCGTGTAGCCGTTTTCGGTGAAAACATCGACCTGGGGGATGACGTTGAATGCAATCTGCCGGGAGTAGACCTTGCGGTCGGGGAGCGGTTCACCCCTGGCGATGGCATGGATCTGGCCCTCGAGTTCCTGAATTCCCTGAGCGCCGCTTCCCGAAACAGCCTGGTAGCTGGACGCGATCACGCTCTTTACCCCTCCGAAAGCGACGTGCAGCGGGTGGAGCGCCATGAGGGTGACAATGGTGGTGCAGTTCGGGTTTGCGATGATGCCCCGATGGGTTTTGGCGTCTTCCGGATTGATCTCGGGCACGACGAGCGGAACAGTCTCCTCCATGCGGAAGGCGGAGGAATTGTCCACGACGACGGCACCAGCGGCGACCGCGTGTGGCGCGAAAGCCTTGGAAATACTGCCTCCGGCGCTGAACAGGGCGACGTCGACACCCTGGAAGGAATCGGGAGTCAACTCCTTTACCATCACCTCTTTTCCCCGGAAAGGGATCGTTTTTCCGGCACTGCGGGAAGACGCGAGAAGGGTGAGTTCGCTGACGGGGAAGTCGCGTTGCTCGAGGCACTTGAGGATTTCCACCCCCACCGCCCCGGTCGCGCCTGCCACGGCGAGATGTTTTGGTTGTCGACTCATAGTTGCTTTTTTTTCGAAGTGCGCGAGTCTACGTCCTCTTAACCCGAATGCAACCGTTTGGCGTTCCGGTCCCACAGGGTCCGAGCGCACCATTCGTGTTCTTTCGGAACGTAACCTAACCAGAATACCACCACACCATGAAGAACATCATCCTCCTCGTCATCGTTGCCGTCGGCGCCCTCACTCTTGGCGCCTGCAAGTCCAAGGAATGCCATCGCCACAGCAATTGCGTTTCCGCTTGCTCCAAGTGAGTCGGCTAGGATGACGAGCGGCGAGCCCCCGTGGTTCGCCGAATCGATCCAAACTGCTTTCAAACGGCTGCCCTTCTCGTGAGGGCAGCCGTTTTTCTTTGTTCACGCCGTGATCGTCCCCATCCGGTCTCCCATGCGAGCGTAAAGTTCGATCCCGTCAGCGGATTGCCCGGCGAGATCCTCGGCAGGGTGGAGGGTGCCGGGGAGAAAGAGCGTCGCGACCATGGATCCGCCAAAGCGGAAATACCCTTTCTCTTCTCCGCGGAGAACTGGGCCGACAGCAGCGGTGTCGACAATGGAGCCGACATTGGTTGCACCGATTTCGAGAAACAGATACTTCCCGATGCGGGGATTTTGGATCTCGGTGACGCGCCGTTTGTTCTCGTGGAGGAATCGCAACGAGCGGGCGAGGGCGATGGGATTGACGGAGTAGAGTGATCCGTTGATGAGTCGGGGGAGGCCGCATTGCCCATCGAGGGGAAAGTGGAAGCGGTGGTAGTCGGTCGGGCAGAGGCGGGAGAGGATCGCACTGCCACCGGCAAACTGCTCCGCGAGCGCGGCGTCCCCGAGAAATGTGCTCAGGTCGAAGCAGCGGTCCTTCGCGTAGATCGTGGAATGTCGAGATAAGTCGGGCACGAGGAGGTGTCGTCCGTCGGCGGGGAAGACAACCGTGTCAGGTCCCGGAGCAAGGGGTCTTGCCTCCGGTCGAAGGCGGCGGGAAAAAAATTCGTTGAAGGAGCGAAAGGATTCGGGCGAATCCAGAAACTCGTCCGGGTCGACACCGAAGCGGGCAAGAAAGGGGGCAATTTCCCTGGCCGAGTGTCGTGTGTCGGCCCAGCGACCGTAGAGCCGGGAAAACCAGCGCCGCTTGATCACGCCCTCGAGACAAAGTCGTCCGAGGGCGGTCTCATAGGCCCATCGCAACGGCTTCTCCCCGAAAATGGCCTCGGAGCGAAGCCGATTTTCGTAACGGTCATGGAAAAGGATTTCTTGCGTCTGGGTCACGGTTCATGGATAGACCTCGCCGCCTTGGGGATCAAAATCCCTTTTCCCGATTTCAAACTTTTTTGCATGAGCTTGAATGCATGAGAATTGCCCTACTTTCCAACGATGACGGCATCGACGCCGCAGGACTCGCCGCCCTCCGCACGGTTGTGGGCGAGCGTTTCGATGAGGTCTGGGTGGTCGCTCCGGCCACGCAGATGTCGCAGATCGGGCATCGCGTCACCACCGAAGGACCGATCCGCTATGAACAACGGGGGCCACGGGAGTTCGCCGTATTTGGAACGCCGGCGGACTGTGTGCGCGTCGCCCTCGCCTCGTTGCTTCCCGCCACCCCCGACTGGGTATTCTCCGGAATCAATCATGGAGGCAATCTGGGGCGACACGATTTTGCCATCTCGGGAACGGTCGCGGCGGTGCGCGAGGCCGCCTTCCAGGGAATCCCCGGCGTGGCGGTCTCACACTACATCAAACGAGGATTGGTGGTGGATTGGGAGGCTGCCGCTTCGCGGGTACGGGCGGCACTGCGGGAATTGATCACGGCGGCACCAGGGGTCGGCCAGTTCTGGAATGTGAACTTGCCTCATCCAGCCCCGGGAGAACGGGAGCCTGGCCTAGTGCGTTGTGAGCAAGAGCGCCATTCCCTCCATGTCCGCTACGAGGAACGGGTTCCCGGCGAATTGTCCTACGCGGGGGACTATCACGAGCGCCCCCGGGTGTCCGGCAGTGACGTCGATGTCTGTTTTCGCGGAGACATTGCGGTGTCCCTGGCCACGATTTGAATGGAGGCAAGGGCCGCATGGATGATTGATCCCGGCGAATTCTCTGCGATATTCCCTGGCTTCCCGTAATGATTGAAATGTTCCAGACAAGTATTGCCCCCTTCTTCCGCATACTCTTGACCGGATTGAGACTGGGATTGGTCGCGGGGACTGCATCCCCTGGGCTCTTCGCTCAGGAGGTCGAAGCACCTGCCGTTCCCGAGCGCATTGATCTGACCAATTTCCCGGGCGAACTCGTCGACCAGGTCGTCGTGCCGATTCCCGCCGAGATTTTTGCCGTGCTCGATAAGCTCGACGAGCCCGACTGGAACAGCGGCATCGACCTGCCTCCGGAACGGGCCAAGGGCGGCGAGCGTTCGGTTCTCGCCCTCACCTTCGGAAGCCTGGTTGCCGAAGGGTTCATTGCGGTGCAGGCAAAGAACGGCGAGGAGATTGAGACCATCGGACGCCGCGTGCTCTCGCTCTCCGAATCGCTGGGTCTTGCTGCGGCGGTGCGGCCACACAGCCTCTCCATTATTGAGGCGGCCGGTAAACGGGATTGGGAAAAGGTGCGTGAGGAGTTCGACGCCACCCAGGAGACGGTCCGGACGACAATGGAGACCCTCCGCGACGACGAGCTTTCAGGACTGGTCAGTCTCGGCGGCTGGCTGCGCGGCACGAACGTGGTGACTGCCTTCATCGGGAGTTCCTACAGCGAGGACAAGGCCGAACTGCTCAATCAGCCGGGGCTCATCTCCCACTTCCGCGAGATGCTGTCGGATTTGCGAGGTGTTTCCGCCGCTTCGCCTGTGATCCGTTCGATCGGAACGGGCCTGGCCCGGCTCGAGGCCATCATCGTCGAACCCGGCGGGATCGCCGAAGAGGATGTCGTGCAACTCCGTGACATCAGTCGCTCCATGTTGGAAGAGTTTTATTTTAACAAAACGGCGACTGCCGAGTCCGTGTCCGTCCCCGTCCCGTGAACCGCCCGCACCCTTTCGGATGAAGCCCAAATACAAACCGTTCGCGATCACCGCCGCGATCCTCCTTTCGCTCAGCGGAGTCGTTCATGCCTTCGTCAACGAAGCAATCTCCATCGCGCTCGAGGCGGCGACCCCGTACGTGGAACAGGGATTCGAGGTGCGCGAGGACAACTGGTCGGGCGAGGTCGCGCCGGGCAAGCCGCTCCTCATCCGCCACCAGCTCTTCCGGGGAAATGAATATTGGTTCTGGGCAGGAACGAGTTGGCCGGGGGCTACCGTGAAGATCGACATCTTTGACAACGAGGGGAACTCGGTCGGCTTGGAATCCTTTGCCAAGAGGTCTTTCGCGGGGGTGCGCACCCTTCCTCAGAAAACAGCGACCTATTTCATTCGTGTCGTTGCGGCCTACGAAAAAAAGGGTGCGGGACTCACCGCAGCCGAGCGTGGGGCCAACGATCCGGTCGAAGGAGTCGGGGAATACAAAGGCGTCGTCGACTGGGGGGTCGTTTACGGATATCGCTGATCCCGGCAGCAAAACCATGGCCGAGAGGACACTGGAATACGAGTCACCGCATTTCCTCCACGGACTCTTTGCGGACGACCTCTCGTTGCTGAAGGAACTCGAAGGCAAACTCGGCCTCACGGT
>CALDKL010000681.1 GCA_937898895.1 uncultured Verrucomicrobiae bacterium
CGAAGGCCAGGGTCAGGAGCGCGTTTGCGAAGGGGAGAGTGAAGGGGCCGTCGACCTGGGTACGCTCGATACCATCGACCCGCTCGGCGAGCCGTTTCAGAAGCAAATCGTAGTCGGCACCACGATGTTTGGGATGAAGGGATACGGTCCTGACAAAGGCCTCAAGACGTTGTGAGATCGGCACCGAGGGATCCGATTCGACCGCTTCCCATCGTGCGAGAGCCTCTTCATAACTGGGGAGGGCAGCGTCACCCTGCGGAGGTGCCATCGCCCCGCTGCCGCTGCGCAGGGATTCGAGATCGCTCCGACCCGCCTCGTCGAGATGCCAGCGACCAGTCGGCTCGAGCCATTCGTCGAGGAGACGCCTTGCCCCCGATACATCGCCGATGGCTTGTTTTGTGCGAACGAGAAACCCCGTCACCGCACGAATCACATCGGGAGTCACCTCACGACCCGCCGCAGCGCGAAAATCCCGCTCGATTTCCTCGAGCAGAGGACCCGTTTCCCCGATCCGTCCGGATTGCACGAGCCATTCCACCCATTTCACCCGAGCCATCACCGCCTCCTGGTGCTCTCGGCCGTGAATCAGGTCGGTCACCCCCACGAGATTTTGCAGCGCCGTTGCGGCACCGGGATCGCCAGAGAGCACGAGGGCGTTCCCCTTCCACGCGAGTTCAGCGAGCACCTCTTCCGCCGGAAGCATCTCGGCCTGCTCCCCCGCATCCGGACGCCCTACGAGAATTCGCCCTCCCTCCTCCGCAATGAGGACGAGCACCTTCACTGCCTCGTGACGGGCGAGCGGACCGGCCAGGGCGGGATCGAGGGAGAGGGGAGCGATATCGAAAGCCCGTCGTTCGGAGGCCGAGAGGAAAAACATCTCGCTCTCGTCGCCCGGATCTGCCTTGCCGAATCGGTTCACGTTGGCCCGATCCTGTTTCAGGACATCGCGCAGGCGGGTCCAGGTCGATCCGTTCGAATCCACCCAGTCACCGGCTCCCAGGGTGGTCACATATGCGACGCGGAATCCCGTCGGCACCTGACCTGCCGACGGGGAAGTCTCCGTGGCGGGGGCCGACTGAGGCCGCGCGGGCATCGCTGGTGTCGGTTTGTCGAGTGCCGACGGTGCCGACGGTGCCGACGGTGCCGACGGTGCCGACGGCGCTGGCGGAAGCGGGGGCGGAGATTCCGGCAGTGCCCCTGCCTCCGCAACCCGCGTGACCCGCAGCAACAACGACTTATCCGTGCCCGAAACGGCCACTTCGAGAAGTGTGATCCGGCCCGAAATCACCGCCGACTCCAGGCCGGGGGCGGAGACGAGGCGCGCCCCGTCGATCAGGCCCCGGCTCGCGGAGCTGGTGAAACGGGTGTCCTTCGTGTCTCCCGGATCGACGTGGTGTCCCCCGTGGACGTTGAACCGATCCTGACGGAGAAATTCCTTGAGAGTCTTGAGTCCTGCGCCCCGTGAATTGACCCGATCTGCGGGAGAAATCTCGGCGCGATAGCGAAACTCCTGCGCATTGGCCATGCCCATCGCGACGATTCCGCCCGCGATCCATTGAAAATAGAGAATCCGCTTCATATCCGGTGGCGAGGTCCGGGTCGGCCTGACGACACCGTCAGCTCCGGAGGACTCTCGGACATTGATTCTAAGTCCCCGCGTCCTCTCGTTCAAGGTTTCCCGTTCGCCGCATCGTTTGCGGACAGTCCTTGAGCCGGGGAAGCGAGTTCTCCTCGCCATCTCGACCAAACCATCCCGGCGATCTCGTGCAGGGCTGCGTTTGTCATTTCGAGATTGAAGACGCGCGGAAGGAAGGCACCGGGACGGTACGGATCGTATTCCGCCGAAGTCGGCCAAACCACAAAATCGACCGGAGCCGGCACGGGATCGAGTCCCGCCGCGCGGAACAGTGCCACCGCCCGCGGCATGTGCGTCGCTGAGGTCACGAGGAGAAACGGCTCGCCGCCAAGGAGCGGCGAGAGTTTGCGGGGATGGTCTTTGGTATCGCGCGATTCGGATTCTTCGACAATCCGATCCCCCGGCACCCCAAGCCGCTCGGCCACCGAACGCATCGCGGCCGTCTCGCGAGGATGTCCCGTGACGAGGAAGCGCGCCCTCGGAAACATTTTCCACAGATCGACAGCCCCGGCGACGCGGGCGAAGCCATGACGCGAGAGGCGCGAGAGGACCGGCTTGCCCTCGACATCGAGGTGACCGCCCGCAAGGACGACGATGGCCTGTGGCAACTCCCCAGGCACCACTGCTTTTCCATCGCGCTCCGCCAGGGGAGGATGTTGCCGCTCGAGTCGCAGCGTCAGGGCATGGGCAACCGGGTCGATACTGGCACTGTAGAGAGTCAGAAGGCCGAGAATGACGGAGAAGACCCCGAAATCTCCGAGCAAGGCACGCGCCCTTGCCAGGCGAGGCCCGACAAGCCTGCGCGGCGCTCGACTTGCAAACCCGATGAGAACGATCCCGAGAAACACCAGCTCCAGCGTCATTGTGACGGGATTCAGGTAAATCGAGAGCAATTTCTTGAGCGTGAACGAGGGATCCATCCTGCCGCAGTCTGGTTCGGCCCATCCGGTGGTCGGCCAGAGCGAAGGTTCCACAGGAGGGG
>CALDKL010000682.1 GCA_937898895.1 uncultured Verrucomicrobiae bacterium
TGCGCCTTCTCGTCGCCATCGGGGCAGCCACGCTCGTGATCGGGGCGTTGGTCTTTCTTCTCTCGAGTCGGCTGCGCCGAGGAGAATTTCGGCATCTCCGCCATCTCGGCGCGGCTCCGGCGACGCTGCGGGCGCTCGTGGGATTCGAGGCGGCGTTTGTCCTCGCGGCGAGCGTTCTGGTCAGCGGGGCGACTCTGGTCGCGATCAACTGCCTGGTGCCCTTCTTCCTCTCGCGTCTGATCGGATCGTGAGGATCATCGCGAGGCAGCCTCGGCATCTGCGGAGGAGCGAGGGCGAGCGGATTGCCCGAGGGCATCGTAGACGCCGAAGTCATTGAACCAGATCCGCTTCGCCCATCGATACACCGGATGTCGTTCCGGAATTTCCTCTCCCGTCGGCAGCCACTGGCTGTTGCGTGGAGTCATCGCCTCGAGTTCGGCGATTGCGGTGTGTCGGAGGGTGGTGTCGGAGGCTCCGTGCCTGACGACGAGATCTTTCACCAGATCGGGTCGCTCCAGGACGATGCATCCGCGTGTGTTCCTCGCCGCCGTCTCGCGAAAATCGCGGAGAAATTCGGACTTTGTCAGGGTTTCATAGATCGATCCGTCGCGCACATTCTCCGTGGCGAACTGGATGATGGGGCAGGGCTCGATTGCTCCGCTCGGGGAGATGTGGTGGGAGATTCCGTTGGCCATGGGGCAGAGTGCGCGGCCATCTCCGTCGTAGTAGGCGTCAATGATACCGAGGGGCAGCTTCGTCCGCATCGTCACGACGAATTCGCGGATGCGACGGGCCTGCTCCGGCGTCAGGGCGAGGTCCTCGTTCGGTTTCGGGCCGACCGGGCGATAGGAGTGGTACCAGGCGTAGTGAACGCCCCTGTCGATGAGCTTGCGCAGCCACGATTCGGTGAGGAGATCGTCGATGTTGGTGCGGCAGAGACTCGTCGCGACACCGGTGAGGAGCTTGTGCTCGAGACAGTGATCGAGCCCCCGGAGGGTGCGGTTGAGGACATCCTTGCCGCCGCGCCGTTCGTTTGCGACGAGTTCGGTTCCCTCGATGGAGACGAGCGGCGTGGCATTGCCGATCTGGCGTAGTTGTTTCGCCGTCTTTTCCGTGATGAGCTGTCCGTTCGTAAAAAACAGGAAAAAGCAGTCGGGATGCTGGGCGAGAAAGTCGAGCAAGCCCGGATGCAGGAATGGTTCGCCGCCGAGGATTCCGAAAAAAGAGTTTCCGTGCGCCTTCGCCTCGGTCACGATCTTGTTGAGATCCTCGAGGTCCAGCTTTACCTGGGGTTTGTCCACGTCGACCCAGCAGCCCTGGCAGCGCAGATTGCAACTGTTGACGATGGAGAGATAGAGAAAGGGCGGGAAAAAGACTCCCTCCTTCATCCGGGCCTTGTAGAGGTTCACCGAGCGAATCCCCTTCACTCCGAAATTCCAGAGGAACTTCGCGAGATGGCGCTTGTCGGCCGTGCGGAGGACGCGAGCGGCATACTGGAGGCTGGGGAGGATCATCGAAAGGGAATGGGACGAGGAGAGCCGGTCGCTGGTGGGATGGTGTCCGATGAGCTTTTGATCACGCGAGGCACTTCAGGGCTGAAGAAACCGAGGCATCCTCGTGAACGATGGAGTGCAGGGCTCGGGCGATCTTGGCAGGGGTGGGGTGCTGCCAGACATTGCGTCCGACCGCGATACCCGCCGCTCCGGCGTCCATCGCCTTCTTTACCATTTCGAGAAGAGCCCTGTCATCCCCCATGGACGCGCCGCCGAGGACGATCACCGGAACAAAGCAGGCTTCGACGATGGCACGGAACTGGTCTGCCGTAGCCCCGGTGGGGAAGGCCGTCTTGACGATGTTGGCACCGAGTTCGGCGGCGGCCCGGACGGTGAAAGCGATGTTTTCGACGGTGTAATCTCCCGGGCGACCGATCCCGAAGGGAAGTGCTTCGAGGATCACGGGCAGGTCAACCTCGAGGCATTCGGAAATGAGTTCGGCCACCTCGCGGAACATGCCTGCTTCGTTGGGGTGGTGGAGATAGAGCATGTTCATGACCCCGTGGGCCCCGACGGTGAGGGCTTCGTCAGCCCCGTAGAGTCGGTAGCTGCCTTCGTCGAGATTTTCGCCGTGACGTGGCTTGTAGCAATCGGTGCGCAGGCAGACCCCCTTGCCCTCAAGCTGGTCGAAGGCAGAAAAGGCAAGGCCGAGATTGACGACATAGGCGTCGACGACCGGATTCAGGGTCTCGATGAGGGCGGCGGGATTCTCCAGGCCTGGCACCGGGATCGCAGTGCCGTGGTCGATCGGGAGGATGACGGTGCGCCCGTCGCTTTGGAGAAATTGGGAGAGGTTTTCTT
>CALDKL010000683.1 GCA_937898895.1 uncultured Verrucomicrobiae bacterium
CAGGGGCGTGGCATCTCGAATTAGGAGGTGACTCGAATCGTTCTGTTTCGTTTTCGGGATCGCGTTTTCGATCCTTCAAATGTTCGATCCAATCGCAGGAAATTCTTTACAAATTCTCTTGGATTTCTACGATGGGGCATGGCTCAGCGAAAACCCATCGGGTGTGTTGCGATGTTGCTTTTCCTGGTGATCGGCTCGGCCTTGGCGGCTGTTGGGTGGCTGGTGATGCTGCGCCCGGAATTGGAGGTGGAAAAACGTTTTGTCGAAGGCACCTGCTCGATATTGGGGAAGGAATTGATCGCTCAACAGAGCCGCACGAGCCGTTCGGGGAAACACACGGGCAAGTCGGCACGCAAAAAGACGGTCTATCGTCCCGAATTCCACATCCGCTACGAGGTGGGAGAGAAATCCTACGAAGCGCGAACCTACCGGATCGTGAAGTCGTCGAGTTCCTCGAAATCCGCCCAGGAGGCGATTCTGGCTCGTTTTGAGACGGGCAAGGTGTATCCCTGCTGGTACGATCCTTCCGATCCTTCCCGGATCGTGCTCGAAAAGGGAGCCTCTGCCGGTTCTTATCTTTTCATCGCCTTCGGCGGACTGTTTGCCCTGATCGGGGCGGGCGGTGGCGTGTGGATGATCGTGCGGCGGAGATGAGGCGAGGCAGTGGGGGAGGGTTCGATTTTGGTCCGAGGGCGGAAAGTTTCCCTTGACCAGACCGTCGTTCCTCCTAAATCTTATCTATGGGTGATCTTTCCCTTGGTCTCAGCTTTGACGATGTCCTCCTGATCCCGCAGCGCAGTGCCGTGCTGCCGTCGGAGGTGGATCTTTCCACCCGCCTCGCGGCGAATGTTCCGCTGAATATCCCGATCCTGTCCTCGGCCATGGACACGGTCACGGAAGACGAGTTGGCCATCGCTCTCGCGCGGGAGGGTGGGCTCGGCGTCATCCACCGGAACATGCCCATCCCCGATCAGGCGGACATGGTCGCGAAGGTGAAGCGGTCCGAGAACACCGTGATCGTCGATCCCTTCACGGTCACCGCCGGGACCACGCTCGCAGAACTCCAGCAGATCATGCGAGAGAAAGGAGTCAACGGTTTCCCTGTAATCGACGCCGCCCGCGTTCTCGTGGGCATGGTGACGAGCCGCGACATCTGGTTTGTCGAAAACGAGAGTGCTACCGTTGCCGCCGTGATGACGCCGCGGGAACGACTCGTCACCGCTCCGGTGGAAACGAAACTCGACGAGGCGCGCCGCATCCTGCACCAGAATCGGATCGAAAAGCTGCCTCTCGTCGACAGGGACGGACGCCTCGCCGGACTCATCACGGCGCAGGATATCGAGAAGCGCGACCGTTTCCTCAATTCCGCCAAGGATGAAAAGGGTCGTCTCCGCGTCGGTGCCGCCATCGGGGTGGGGGAGGATTGTATCGAGCGTGCTCGCGGGGTCATCGAGGCCGGGGCCGACGCCGTCTTCATCGACGCGGCCACGGGCCACACCGAGCGGGTCCTTGCGGTCATCGAGAGGCTCCGCAGTGAGTTTTCCACCCCCGTGGTCGCGGGCAATGTCGTCACCGCCGAGGGGGCACG
>CALDKL010000684.1 GCA_937898895.1 uncultured Verrucomicrobiae bacterium
TTGCCCCAGGCCGCCACTGAACGTCGCTGGGATGCGACCACCTTTCTCGGGAAACTCGCTCAGAAGGCGGGGCTGCCCTCGGAGGCCTGGACCTGGGATCACGCCGAACTCCTCACCTTCGAGGGCGCACCCTTCGCCGAGGATGCTTCGCCTGCGGAGCGGGCCCTCGCCGAAGCCAGGGAGGATCGACCCCGCCCTGCGGCCAGGGCAGGTACCTTTTATCCGGCCACCGCCGCCGGGATCAAGGCCGAACTGGATCGCACCTTCGCCCCCTCTCGCCTCGTCGGGGCGGACCCCTGTCGCGCCGTGCTTCTGCCCCATGCGGGCTGGCGATTCTGCGGCGATCTCATCGCCACCTGCCTCGCCCGCGTCCTCGTTCCCGACATTGCTGTCATCATTGGTCCCAAGCATACCAACTCCGGTCCCGAGTGGTCGGTCAGTGCCGCCACCGCCTGGGAATGGCCCGGCGGAACGCTCGCGGTCGCCCGGGAGTGGGCCGAGTTTCTCGTGCGCCGATGTCCCGGTCTCGTCTGTGAAAACGAAGCCCACCGCGAAGAGCACAGTTGCGAGGTCTTGCTGCCCTTCCTCCATCGCCGCAACCCCTTTGTGCGCATCCTTCCCATCGTCATCGGACGCGCCGAGTACGACGATCTCGCCCCTCTCGTCGACGCTCTCGCCGCCCTGCGCGACGAACTCGGGGATCGTCTCCTTTTCGTTGTCTCCAGTGATATGAATCACTTCGCCGAGGACGCGGAGAACCGTCGCCTCGACGCCCTCGCCCTCGAACGTCTCGAGGCAGCCGACCCGCAGGGGCTCTTCGAGACCTGCCTCCGTCACCGGATCAGCATGTGTGGCCTCCGTCCCGCTGTGGCGGTGCTGGAAACACTCGGGCGCGAACGAAACGTCTCCGTAGAAGTCACCGGATACGAGACCAGCGCCCGCGTTTCGGGAGACCCGAGCCGCGTCGTGGGATATGCGGCGGCCTTGCTCGAGTGATCGTTGGGCGAGGACATCCACGGCGGAACTACGACCGCTTTCCCCCCACCGTCACGATCATGGACTTCCCTTTGGCAGGTGCGGGCGCACCGCCTCGGCGAGGATCTTGTATCCGGCGGGGCTGAAGTGAAGGTTGTCCCCCACGAACAGCTCGGGACGCGGTTTCCCGTCGGGACCGAGGGTGGTTTCGCGGCACTCGATGAAGGTCAGGCCCTCCTGCCCCTCGCAATAGGACTTGATCAGGTCATTGAGGCGATTGCCCTCGTCCACCTGCTCCCAGCGTTTGATGGTAGGAGAGAGGCCTATATAGGCAATGGGAATGCCGGGAAAACGAGAACGCATTTTTGCCACGAAGGCTTTGAAATCAGCAAAGACATCCGCCGCCGGCCAGCCCGCACTGATGTCGTTGCCGCCAGCACGCAGGAAGATTGCCTTCGGCTCGTATGGGAAGATCATGCGCTCGGCGAAATGAGTGCTGTCCTTGATCTGATTGCCGCCGAAACCGCGATTCAAGACCGTGGTGCCGGGGAAATCTGCCGCAAGCGTCTTCCAACGCACGATGGTGGAGGATCCCACAAAGAGCACGGCCCCC
>CALDKL010000685.1 GCA_937898895.1 uncultured Verrucomicrobiae bacterium
TGGGACTGGCGCGAGGAGATTCACCCGGAGACATGTCCGGAGTCACCCGCGTTGGCCGAGATCACTGAGCCCGGGATCTACAATCGTGCCGTGATCCTTTCGGGAAAGAGATCTCCCTACACCCTGGGACTGGAATCGGAACTGAAGATGCTCGGCCAAAAAGACGAAAGAGCTCTGGAGGGGACCGCGCTTGGCCGTTGGCTGACGGGTGCCGTCGCAGGCGGGTGCGCATCCGACGGTCAGCCCTTGATTGAAGTGCTGCCGATGAACCAGGAGCAGCGCTTGGCCGTGATGACTTCGCTCTCGGCGAATCACACCGTCATCACCGGCCCGCCGGGAACCGGGAAATCCCAAGTGGTGACGAACTTGCTCGTCAACGCGGCGTGGCGGGGCATGTCGGTGTTGTTCGCCAGCAAAAACCACCAGGCCGTCAGTGTGGTGGAGGAGCGCGTCAATGGTTTGGGCAATCGCCCGGTTCTTCTGCGACTCGGGAGCCAGGAGCAGCAGGCGAGGCTCTCGAGCTACATGTCGGCTATGCTTTCCGGGCAGATCACTGAAGACGACCGCCACAGCTATGAGGAAGGGTTGCGCAAGCACCACGCTTTGGTCGAACGGATGCGGCAACTGGATGCGATGCAGGCCGCGACCCTCGAGACACGGAACCGGGTCGATCAACTGGAAGCAGAGGCGGAGGGAGCCAGAGCCGCCATTGCGAGCGACCAGCTGAGGCATCTGGACGGGCAGGCACTGGCGGCGGCCAATGCGAAAATGCGAGCTTTGCAGGCGGCAATCGATTCTTTGGACCCGACACGCTTGGGATTCTGGGATCGAATCGTGCTACCCTTGGTGCGAAAGAGCAAGACGAGAGACCTCGTGGCTCGGGTGGAGGCACTCGGAGCGATCGCGAATCAGGTGGGCGAGACCGTTCTCGCGGTGGCCTATCCTTTGAATCTCGACACCGTCCGGCAATGGGCGGACCGGCTTCGGGAAAAGGCTCTCTTGGCGCAGCAGTTCCTCCGATATGAGGAGGCCTTGAACGATTTGCGGCAGTCCACCTCCTTCGAAGAGATCGCACTCGTTCGACAAGGGTTGATCGGAGAGGTCGCCTCGAACTCATCGGCCCTGTGGAGAGACTGGGTGAATCTTGCCCCGAGCCGACTGGGTCCGGAGCAACGCCGGGAGATCGCCGACTATGCCGCCTTGCTCGGCATCCTCAATGCCACGGACGCTCAGAACGTCAACGGGACGGTCAAAAGGCGTGCGCGAGAGCTTCAGCAAAAGGTCAGCAAGTTTTTCTCCTGTTGGGGCATCACCTCCCTCTCGGTCCGGGGGCGTGTCCCCTTCGAGCCCGGACTATTCGATCTGGTTGTCATCGACGAGGCGAGCCAGTGCGACATTGCCTCGGCTCTGCCGCTGCTGTTCCGGGCAAAGAGGTCAGTCATCATCGGCGACCCCCAGCAGCTCCGTCACATCAGCGCCCTGAGCCAAAAGAAAGACGGGGATCTGCTCGTGAAGCACGGTCTCTTGGAGACGCGAGCATCGTGGGCCTATTCGGAGCGTTCCCTATACGATGTCGCGGCCGGCGTCGCCGCTTCGGAGAGCATCATCAATTTGCGGGATCACCACCGGTCCCATGCCGACATCATCGGCTTTTCAAACCAAGCCTTCTATGAGGGCAGGCTTCGCATCGCCACCCGCTACGACACGTTAAAGAGGCCGCGAACGAGTGATCCCGGGATCCTCTGGACCGACGTCACCGGTGAGGTCACGAGGCCCCACGACGGAGGTGCCGAGAATCGGGAGGAGGCCAAGAAGGTCGTCGAGATTCTCCACGATCTCGTCGTCGTCCGGGGCTACCAGGGAATGGTCGGCGTCGTGACACCATTTCGAGCCCAGGCAAGTCTGATCCAGAGGCTCGTGAATCAGCACCCGGATAGGGAGAAGTTCGAGGGAACCTCGAAATTGCTGATCGACACGGTTCACAAGTTCCAAGGGGACGAACGTGACGTGATGATCTTTTCACCGGTCGTCTCGCGCGGTATGCCGGACGGGGGGCGGATCTTTCTGAGCCGGAACGGCAACCTCTTCAACGTCGCCATCACAAGAGCACGCGGGCTGCTCCATGTCGTGGGCGACCGGCAGGCGGCGCTTTCGAGTGGGGTGTCGTATCTGGCGGATTTCGCCGACTACACGAGCCGTCTTCTCCAGCGAGGATCTCTATCCGAGACCCGGGATATTCCGACTCTGGGGACGGAGTATCCGACGGTGATGAATCCGGAACGGGTTTCTGAATGGGAGCGGATCTTCTACCGGGCTCTCCATGCGGCGGGTGTCCGCCCGATTCCGCAATACAGCGTGGAGCAGTATGATCTGGATTTCGCGGTCATCGTCGGGGATCACCGTCTCAACCTCGAGGTCGATGGCGAACGTTACCATCGGACTTGGACGGGGGAGCTTTGCCACCGGGACCAACTGCGGAATCAGCGGCTCATCGAATTGGGGTGGGAGGTGAAGCGATTCTGGGTCTACGAGATACGCGATCGGATGGATGAGTGTGTTGAGTTTGTGAGGGACTGGGTGGGGGAGCGAGAAACTGGAGAGTGTCGGGAGAATTGATTTTCTTTATCAACTATGAGCAGGCGTCGCGCAGCATTCTTTTTTGGGTCTGGGATCTCGTTCGCGTCGGGAATGCCGTCAGTCACTCAGATCACTGATGCGGCCCTTAACGAGAATTGGCATCTGAACACCAACCAGATTTTCGTGCCGGGCTTGAATCAAAACCCAGGACTCGATGATGATGTCACTCCGAGGGTTCTGCAGTTTTTGAAAGAGGTGAGGATCTGCGCTGAGGACTACCTGAGCGAATTGTCTCGCGATGGAACGGTTCGTGCGCCCCACTATGAAGACCTCTTCAGCTTGGTGGAGCAGGCTTCCCGGACGGATCGTGATACGATTCCCAATCTAGCCGTGGTTGAGTTCCAACGGCGACTCAAGGCCTCGACCGAGGAGCTTTATACAGGATTCGAGAGCAGCGTGACTGGGGGCGAGGGATTCTCAGGTCTCGCCGAAACCACCTGTGAGTTTCTCCATTGGGTCGTCCATCACTCATTGAGCGCGAAGATTCAGAATCCACAGGGGCTCAGTCTGATTTCAGAAACTGCCCGCGCAGTCGAGGAACTCGACATCTTCACCCTGAACCACGACCGCCTCGTGGAGACTCAGATTCGCAACGATGGAATAAAAAACATCGACGATGGCTTCAATGACCTCGATCATGGCGAATTCCGCGTCTTTGGCGGTTGGAAGCAAGAAGGCCGGGAAAAGGTGGTCGGGCTGTTCAAGCTCCATGGATCATTGGACTGGTACCTCTACGAGTTCCCGGGATGGGCTCGTCAATATGCCGTCCCGACTGGGCAGGATGCCTTTCACTCTCACAATGAACGAGGACATCTTGTCCGCCCGGTTGAATGGAAGGCCGCTTTCTTGTCGGGAACTGTCGTCAAGGAACAGCGTTACGGACTCGGTTTCTGGGGAGCCCTAATCCATGCTTTCCGAGAACGACTTGGGGAGCATAACCGCCTGATCTGCTGTGGCTACGGATTCGGAGACGTTGGAATCAATCAACGGCTTCAGCAATGGGCGAACGATTTACCGGGCGAAAATCAACTCGTAATCCTTTCTCCAGACTCTCCGGAAAAGTATCTCACTGGAAAGCCTCCCTGGCTTTCTGAATTGTATGAACGAAGGCAAATAACCTTCGTCCCTCACTACCTTGAAGATTGCGAGATTGAAGATCTGAAGCCTTACTTCGAGCAGACGCTCAGTTAAACGGTGTTGCTCGGTCACTCTGAGGTAAGCGTCAATAAATTGGCCCCGTGGTCACGGTCGTCCCGAGCCGGTAGATTC
>CALDKL010000686.1 GCA_937898895.1 uncultured Verrucomicrobiae bacterium
GATCTGCGGGCTGAGGTGATATTGTTCAAAGAGCCGGAAGGCATCGTCGTGGACACCCCAGAAGGCGAACATCTCGATTTGGTGCTTTTGATAGGCCAGGATCTCGCGTTCGAATTCCGCGACATGCTCCTGCCGCCAATCGTAGGCGATTCGAGTGAGACCCATCTTCGCGATCATCTCGGCGCGCTCCTCGGGCGAGCGTTTTTTCGCGTCGAAAGGCACGATGCACCAGGCTACGAGATTGGACTTGTCGAAGAGGTCCGCGCCGCAGACGGACGTGCCCGCAACACTTGCCAGGATCCCGAGAAGGAAGCCGGGGAAGGCGTTTCGGAGAAAGCGGGGGATTGCAACCGGATTCATCTGGATTCGGAGTGAATCATTCTCCATTCTCCGGGTTCCGGCAACATCGAAAGTTCGTGCGGAGCGGTAATATCGAAGCTCCGAGGACTCCACTCCCCGGACTCGTTGGTGCCTTTGCCCGTCCTGCTCGTGTCTCTGCGGGATGTTCATCAACCGTGCTTGCGCTCCATACCACGGCTGGCCGTCAGAGGGACCACTTGAGCAATCGGAATAAGCACGATATTCTGATCTCGCGTCCTGCGGAGAAACCTCTTCCCGATGAGGCTCCCTCCGCTATTTCCATCCGCCGCCCCCGCCCTCCATGAATTGCCCCTTTTGTGATCGCGAGGTTCCCGCTGGGGCCGCCGCTTGTTCCTCCTGTGGGCGCGAGGTGCACCTCCGCCGCCGTCCCTGTCCATCGTGCGGAGGCTGGACGCCTTCGACCGAACGGAGTTGCTGCCGCTGCGGAAGGAGGCTCCGTAGTGAGTTGCGCTGGAAAATTCCGCTTATCCTTGCGATTTTTGCCCTCGGCTTCCTTTTCGCGGTGTTATTTGAGATTCTGTTTGGGTGAGCAAGGGCAATCCTTTCCGCGTCGAAAGGTTGATTTTGCCCCACCTCTGCGTTATCGGGCAGGGGTCTGCGATCCGGGGCGGGGCTCCCGACCGGAATCCAGGCACGCCATCTCCGATACGACTATGTCCACCGTTCCCACGATTCACTATACGAAGACCGACGAAGCTCCGGCCCTCGCGACCCGTTCACTTCTGCCCATCATTCGTGCGTTCACGAAATCCTCGGGCATCTCGGTCGAGGCACCCGATATCTCCCTCGCCGGACGGATCCTCGCCGTTTTCCCCGAGTATCTGAAAGAGGAACAACGCATCCCGGATGATCTCACCGCCCTGGGCCAGCTCGCCACCTCTCCCGAGGCGAACATCATCAAGCTCCCGAATGTCTCCGCGTCCGTTCCCCAGCTCAAGGCAGCGATCGAAGAGCTTCAGGCCGACGGGTATGCCCTTCCCAACTATCCCGAGGAACCCGCCGACGAGAAGGAAAAGGAGATCAAGGCCCGCTACGACAAGATCAAGGGCAGCGCAGTGAACCCGGTCCTGCGCGAGGGCAATTCGGACCGCCGTGCCCCGAAGGCAGTGAAGGAATACGCCAGGGCCAATCCCCATTCCATGGGCAAGTGGTCGCCCGACTCGAAGACTCGCGTTGCCACCATGGGAGCCGACGACTTCTTCTCCAACGAGAAGTCCGTCACCGTAGAGGAGGCCACCGAGGTGAAGATCGAGTTCGTCGCCGTCGATGGCACCGCCACCGTGCTGAAGGCTTCGACTCCGCTGAAGGCCGGAGAAATCTTCGATGCCACGGTCATGCGGAAAAAAGCCCTCGTGAGCTTTCTCGAGCAGCAGATCGCAGCAGCCAAGGCGGAAAGAGTGTTGTTTTCGCTCCACCTCAAGGCCACGATGATGAAAGTCTCCGACCCGATCCTGTTCGGTCACGCGGTCGAAGTTTTCTTCAAGCCGCTCCTCGAGAAGCACCGCGAGACGCTCGACAAACTCGGTGTCGATTTTCGCAATGGTTTTGGCGACCTCGTTGAGAAGATCGAGAGTCTCCCCGCTGACGAGAAAGCGGCCATCGAGGCAGACATTGCCGCATGCTACGAGGCCGGACCGGAACTGGCGATGGTCAATTCCGACCTGGGTATCACCAATCTTCACGTCCCCAGCGATGTCATCGTCGATGCTTCCATGCCCGCGATGATCCGCAGTTCGGGTCACATGTGGGACAGAAATGGCAGGGAGCAGGACACACTTGCCGTCATTCCCGACTCGAGCTACGCCGGAGTCTACGTCACGGTCATTGAAGATTGTAAAAAGCACGGGGCCTTTGATCCCGCCACGATGGGTTCGGTTCCCAACGTCGGACTCATGGCCCAGAAGGCCGAGGAATACGGCTCGCACGACAAGACCTTCGAGATCGCCGGCGAAGGAGTCGTTCGCGTCGTCGATTCTTCCGGAACGATCCTGATCGAACACACCGTCGCCCCCGGCGATATCTGGCGCGCCTGCCAGACCAAGGACGCCCCGATTCGCGACTGGGTGAAGCTGGCCGTGACCCGCGCCCGCGCCACAGGAGTCCCCGCCGTCTTCTGGCTCGACGAGAACCGTGCCCACGACGCCGAACTCATCCGGAAAATCGGCGAATCCCTCGGCGAATACGATACCGACGGACTTGAGATCAAGATCCTTTCTCCCGTCGAGGCAACGCAATACAGCCTTGATCGCATCCGGCGCGGCGAGGACACCATCTCGGTCACTGGCAATGTCCTTCGCGACTATCTCACCGACCTCTTTCCCATCCTCGAGTTGGGGACCAGTGCAAAGATGCTCTCCATCGTCCCGCTCATGAATGGAGGAGGCCTCTTCGAGACCGGGGCGGGCGGTTCTGCGCCGAAGCACGTCCAGCAGTTTGTCGCCGAAAACTACCTGCGATGGGACAGCCTCGGCGAATTCCTGGCTCTCGCCGTCTCTCTCGAGCATCTCGGTGAAGTCACCGGCAATGCCCGCGCCAAACTTCTCGCCAAAACCCTCGACGCTGCCACGGGCGAGTTCCTGAAAAGGGATCGTTCTCCCGGTCGCAAGCTCGGAACCATCGACAACCGAGGCAGCCATTTCTACCTGGCTCTCTACTGGGCTCAGGCACTTGCCGAACAGGAGGAGGATGCAGCGCTCCGGGCCGAATTCGGGCCAATGGCAGAAGCCCTGACGAAGAACGAAGCAAAGATCGTGGAGGAACTCATCGCCGTGCAGGGTCGGCCCGTGGACATCGGCGATCGCCTGGTATCTCGTCGTCGCGC
>CALDKL010000687.1 GCA_937898895.1 uncultured Verrucomicrobiae bacterium
GAGAGGCCGCGATGAGCGGATAGGTAACGGTCACACGCCAGGTGTCGAGTTGCGGCACCTGATTCGCAACCACCCAGCGATCCGTCTCTGCGAGTGCGGTCGTGCCGGGAAAGAGGGAGGCGGTATGGCCGTCGTCTCCCATCCCCAGGAGGGTCAGGTCATGGACAAAACAGGGTTCACCGGCATGGGTTGCGAGCTGGCGGAGACGGGCTTCGCATTGCTCGGCCGCTTCTACCGGGGGGAGTTCGCCGCGAATGCGCAGCACGTTTTCGGGAGCGATGCCCGCCGCATCGAGCAGCGTCTCCTTCACCATCCGGTAATTGCTCTGGGGGTGATCAGGCGGCACGGGGCGTTCGTCGCCAAAGGTCAGGAGGACACGTTTCCAATCAATGCCAGGCGTGGCTGCCAAGGCGGCATACACCGGTGCCGGCGTCGAGCCACCACACAGACTGAGCCGGAAAACACCTCCATCGGCTTGTTTCGCGAGAATGCGCCCGGCGATGAACGCGCTTGCCTCCGCAACAAACTCCTTCGGGGAAATCACTTCTGCATCCATGCCTTCACACGCTGTCCGCTCCGCCCATCCTCACATCACCATACCGCCGTCGACCGTCAGCACCTGGCCAGTGATGTAACGGGCTTCTTTTCCGGCCAGGAAAATCACCGCGTTGGCGATGTCTCCGACTTCGCCGAAACAACCGAGCGGGATCGTCTTCCGGATACCCTCCTGCACCTCCGGAGTCAGCTCGTCCGTCATGTCGGTGGCAATGAAGCCGGGGGCGATGGCGTTGACACAAACCTTGCGGCCCGCGAATTCCCTGGCGAGAGCCTTGGTAAACCCGATCAGCCCGGCCTTGCTCGCTGCGTAGTTGCACTGACCGGCGTTGCCCATGAGTCCGATGACGGAGCTGATGCTGATGATGCGGGCGTCTTCGGCTTTGAGCAAGGCTCGCTGGAAGGCCTTCACCGCGTTGAAGGCTCCCTTGAGATTTGTGTCGAGGACGGTGTCCCAATCGTCTTCGCTCATGCGCAGGGCAAGCCCATCGCGGGTGACGCCGGCGTTGTTGACGAGGATGCTGACCGCGCCGAGGTCAGCGGCGACCCGCTTGCCGAACTCGATGGTGGCGTCGTGATCCGCGATGTCGATGGCGTATCCTTTGGCGCTGCCAGGTCCCATCGCGCTCAATTCTGCGGCCGTGGCGTTGGCGTTGGCTTCGGTGCGGCTCGCCACAGCAACTTTGGCACCGCGCGCGACGAAGGCCTTCGCGATTTCCCTGCCAATGCCGCGGCCGGATCCGGTGACGACGACGACTTTGTCCTGAAACTGACTCATGCGCGGCAGTTCGCACACGGCGGTGCGGGCTGCAACGACAATTTGTGATCGGCAGGAGGCGAATGGGAGTGGAGTCTCGCGGGAAAAACGTTGCCAAAGTCGGCGGAATCGAGAATTCTCGGACGATGCCATCTGCGAGTCGCATTCTCGTATCGCTTTTGTCGATTCACTCCCTTGGCCCACTCCGGGCGACCTCTCCAAAGGTGGAAGCGGCTCGGAAGATCCTCGATCGATGGCATATCATCGAACCGACTCGGAGCGGGAGCCCCCTTCCTATCGTCGCATGGCGATCCCGGGACCACGCATTCGCGGAGGAGGATCGTGCTCGTTTGCAGGGCATCTTGGAAGACATTCGCGACATGTCATGAGTGGGATTCGTCGTTCTCTCCTCTCTGTTTGCAGCGCACTTGGATTGCTCGCGGCCCATGCCGAGGATCGACCCGACCTCGTCGTCTTCCTTTCGGATGACCACACCTGGCGCGACTCGTCGGTTTACGGTTCGCCGGACATCCGCACGCCGAACATGGACCGCCTCGCCGCCGCCGGGATGACCTTTGATCGCGCCTATGTCGCCTCGCCGAGTTGCGCCCCAAGCCGGGCGGCCCTGCTCACCGGACTCTGGCCGGCACGAAACGGCTCGGAGGCGAACCATTCGCGGCCTCGCGCCGATTTGAAAAAGCTGCCCTCCTATTTGCAGGAGCTGGGCTACGAGGTCGTTTCCTTTGGAAAAGTCGGCCACTACAAACAGACGCCCGAATATGGGTTTGATCTCGCAAGACACTTCCACTACCACGAGGACACCGCCATCCCCGAGTCGATCCGGTGGCTGCGCGAGCGCACGAGCGAAAAACCCCTCTGCCTCTTCGTCGGATCCAACTGGCCTCATGTGCCCTGGCCAACGGAGTCCGATGGAATCGATCCCGCCACCCTCATCGTGCCCCCGAACCACGTCGACAACGCAACGACCCGAACGTGGCGAGCGAACTATGTCGCGGCGATCCGGAACATGGATCGGGAACTCGGACTCGTTTACGACACCGTCCGCGAAGTGCTCGGGGAGGACACGTTTTTCCTCCACACCAGCGACCACGGAGCACAGTGGCCCTTTGGAAAATGGACGCTTTATGACGACGGTATTCGCACGCCGATGATCGTGAGCTGGCCGGGGCGGATCGCGCCAAAGCAACGCTGCGGCGCGCTGGTCTCCTCCATCGACATCCTGCCCACCTTGCTCGAGGCTGCCGGGGGGAAGGCACCCCCGGAAATCGACGGACGATCCTTTCTCCCGGTGCTCGAAGGCAAAGCGGAGAAACACCGCGCGTTCCTTTTCGCGAGCCACAGCGGAGACGGGGATTTCAACGTCTACCCGACGCGCGCAGTGGTCGATGAAGCCGGGAACAAATTCATCCGCAATCTGCACCCCGAGTTTCGCTTCCTTTCCCACATCACCAGGAACACGGGCGACAGCGGCTACTGGGATAGCTGGCTCGACAGTGCCGTCACGGACAAGGTGGCCCGCTCGATCCTCCGATCCTATCAAACCCACCCCTCGGTGGAACTTTTTCACACCTCCTCCGATCCCTGGGAGCACGACAACCTCGCTGCGGAGGCCCCCCATGAGAAGGAACTCGCGAACCTCTCCGCAAAGCTCGACGACTGGATGGCGGAGACGAAGGATCCGAAGAGCCTCTTTGGCAAGCCAGTCCTAATTTCGGAGAAGAAGCGACCGAACATCGTCATGGTCCTCGCCGATGACCTGGGCTGGGGCGATCTCTCGTGCTTTGGCAACACAGAGATTCGAACGGAGGCACTCGACCGCCTCGCTGCGGAGGGAATTCGTTTTACGCGCTTCTACGTGAATGCTCCGATCTGTTCGCCCTCGCGCACCGCCCTGACCACCGGCCAATATCCGCAGCGTTGGCGCATTACTTCCTTTCTCAACCACCGTCGCAGCAATCTCGAGCGAGGCGTTGCCCAGTGGCTCGATCCGGCCGCGCCCGTGTTCGCCCGCGAGCTTCGCAGAACGGGCTATGCCACCGGGCACTTTGGAAAATGGCATATGGGAGGGCAGCGTGATGTCTCCAATGCTCCGGTCATCGCCGATTATGGATTTGACCGCAGTCTCACGAATTTCGAGGGCATGGGGGCGAAACTACTTCCCCTCACGATCACGCCCCAAGATTCGGCTCCGAAACAAATCTGGGCCGATGCGGTGAACCTGGGGACACCGGTCACCTGGGCGATGCGATCCACCATCACGGGTGGTTATGTCAGGGAGGCGATGCGTTTCATCGACCGAGCCGCAGCGACAGGCCAACCGTTTTTCATCAACCTTTGGCCCGACGATCCCCACAGTCCTTGGTTCCCCTCCCTGGAGCACTGGTCGGAGGACAAACGCAAACGTTACCTCGCAGTCGTCGATGAGATGGACGACCAACTCGCACCTCTCCTGGATCGCATCCGCAACGATCCCTCCCTGCGTGGGAACACCCTCGTGGTTTTCTGTTCCGACAACGGCCCAGAGGCAGGAGCCGGAAGCACGGGCGGATTGCGTGGTGGAAAGGGCTGGCTCTATGAGGGGGGAATCCGCTCTCCGCTGATCGTGTGGGGACCCGGCCTGATCGCCGACGACTGCGCAGGAACGAGCAATGACGAGTCTGTCCTCTGCGCCCTCGACCTGAATCGCTCCCTCTATTCCCTGACAAACACTCCCCTTCCGGAGGTCGCGGAGCCGGATGGGGAGAATCGGATCGAGACCTTCCTTGGGCGATCAACCGAGGGGCGCATCTCGCCCATTTTCTTTCGCCGTCCGCCGGATCGACCCGGGTTCAGCAAGGATTCTCCGGATCAGGACAATCCCGATCTCGCCGCGTTGGAAGGAGACTGGAAATTTCTTGTCAATCTCGATGGGAGCAATGCGCAACTCTACGACCTCGCCTCGGACGCCTCCGAATCCCGCAATGTCGCGACGGAACACGCCGATGTCGCCGCGCGGCTGAGGAAGGCTGTCCTCGCGTGGAATGTGACCCTGCCGAGAGATGCCACGGATCCCTCTTTCCCGGCCGGACCGCTGCCGTCCGATGCGAAGGGAAGAAAGGGAGCGAAAGGAAAGAACGATGGCGACACCAGAGGAAGGACAAACCCGCCCTGATCGATCACCGAAAAAAGTGCAAAAGAGTGACGGGGCGTCGGAGAATGGGGATTGAAATGCCTCTCACTTTCTGATTGGATCATCCAGTGAACACCCTCCTTCGCCTTTTCCTTTTCCTACTCGCCCTCAGTAGCTTCGCTGCGGTGGGATCCTGTTATCGGAGCCCTTATTATGATGGAGGCTACTATGGCGGACCCTACTATGGTCGGCCCTACTATGGCGGCTACTACCGCGACTATTATGGACCTCGGGGGTATTATGGAAACGCCTACTACCGAGATCATTACCATTACTCTCGTGGGTATGCCTACGGTTACCCCTATCCTCGCGGATACAACCAACCGAGGCCTCCGGCAAATCCAAACAAGGCTGGCTCGGGCGGCGGCGGGGCTTACAAGCCCGCTCGCCTCGGAAACAGCGTGACCTACTCGCGAAACACTCCTCGGGGAGGGGCGGGCAACTCAATGACGCGTCCCTCGAACTCCGGAAACCGGGCTCAGGGGGCCTCGGGCCGCAGCGGAGGAGGCGGAAGTAGCAATAGCGGTGGTGGTGGTGGTGGCGGCAGCGGCGGTCGGGATCGTCATCGCTGACGCCGTTTGCTCCAAGTCCGTAGCAGCGATTGGGCGAGGGATTGCCGATGTCCCACCGATTGCCCTGGCTCCCATTCGCATACCCGCTGTGACTCCCCTCGCTCCGATCCTGTCCGGTTTGGTCCGAGTCTACCCGACCCGCTATTCGTGCCGGAGCGCCTCGACCGGATTCATCCCGGCGGCCCGGAAGGCGGGATAAATCCCAAAGAGAATTCCGGTGACTACGGAGATCGAGAAAGCCAGCACTGGCGACCAGACTTCAATGATGGTGACCATCTTGGCAAAGTGGGTGATCAGGATCGGAATGGCGAGCCCCAGGGCTACACCGAGCACGCCTCCCGAACCCGAAAGCATGACCGTCTCGATGAGGAACTGAACCACAATGTCCTTCTTCTTCGCTCCGAGAGCTCGACGGATGCCGATTTCGCGGGTGCGCTCCGTCACCGTGGCGAGCATGATATTCATAATTCCGATTCCGCCCACGATCAGAGAGATCGCCGCGATCGATCCGAGAACGATGTTGAAGATCTGTTTGGTTCGCTCGGCGCGGCGGAGGAGGTCGAGTGGGACGACCATCGTGTAATCGACGTTCTTGTGATTCCGCTCAAGGATGTGGCGGATGGCGTCGGCGGCAGGCATCACTCTCTCGGGATTATCGATCCGAACGGTGACCTCGTGCAATTCCACCTTTTCCGCCTCGAAGCTGCCGGAGCGGTGTTTGAAGATGACCTCTCCGAAGTGATCCTCGAGTGTCGAGATGGGAATCATCATCTCCATGCCATCCGTGGATTGGCCGCCCCCGGGGGTTCCGGGCTCCTCGTTTGCCGTGGCGGGATCATCGGAAATCACCCCGATCACACGGAAGTAGCTCGATCGGATCCGGACGGTGTCACCAATCGGCTCAGAAAGAGGGAACAGGTGCCGGGCAAGTCGCTTCGAGAGCACACAAACGGGTGCCCGATCTGCGAGTTCGAGTTCCGTGAAATAGCGACCTCGCCAGATCGTTCGGTTCCGCATTTCAGGGAACCAGGGAACCGTCCCAAGGGCGACCCCGTCGATGCTGCGCGACTCATTCCAGATGAAGTCTTTTGCCTCCCGGGCAGGCACCGCAACCAGGACACCGGGAACGGTTGCCTGAATCTGCGAAACATCTCGGTAGGTAATGCCGTATTCGAGGATGAGTGATCGTTCTTCTTCGCCCGCCGTTGTTTTGTTCGTTGGTTTCACGGAATGCAGAATGACATTCTGGCTCCCCAACTCCTTGATCTGCTGTTGCGCCTCATAACTCGCCCCCTCACCGATCGCCAACATCGCAATCACCGAACAGACTCCGAAGACAATCCCCAACGCGGTGAGGAGCGAGCGCAGCTTGTGAAGCCAGAGGCTTTTCAGACCGAGGAGGACAGATCGCTTCAGGCGAAAGAGCGAAAACTCCCGGGCGACTCCGCCGGGGATCATGGTGCATTCTCCTCTCTGCGACGGTCGTAGGCGATCGCTCCGTCCTTCAACCGGATCGTCCGGGACGTGCGGTTCGCCATGCCTTCGTCGTGGGTGATCAGGATGAGTGTCTTGCCCTCTGCATTGAGCGCATCGAAGATTTCAAGGATGTCGCTTCCGGATTTTGAATCGAGGTTTCCGGTCGCTTCGTCGGCGAGGATTACGGCCGGATCATTCGAGAGAGCCCGGGCGATCGCGACGCGCTGTTGCTGGCCTCCGGACAGTTCGGTCGGACGGTGATCGAGCCGTTTTCCGAGGCCGACCCGGCTGGCCAGATCGACGGCGATCCGTCGGCTCTCCCGCTCCGAAATGCCCTGGTAATAAAGCGGCACTTCGATGTTCTCCACCACGGTGAGCTGCTGGATGAGATTGTAACTCTGGAAGATAAATCCGAGCTTCTTTCCGCGGACCTGCGAGAGATCGTCGTCAGAGAGTTTCGATACATCTTGTCCGTCGAGGAAATACTGCCCTACGGTCGGTTGATCGAGGCAGCCGAGAATGTTGAGCAACGTCGATTTGCCGCAGCCGGAGGGGCCGAGAATGGAGATGTAATCCCCCGGACAAATCCGGAGATCGACTCCCTGGAGGGCTTTTACGAGAGTATCGCCCATCTGGTAGTGCTTTTCGACTCCAACCAATTCGATCACGGGCCGGATCCCCTCGTCCGAGGGAGCCCATGCCGTCGGCTGTCGCCCTGTCTCGCTCAACTCAAGCCCTCTCATCGGAGACCGGTTTTTCAACGTCCTCCGCCGATGCCGTTTTCTCTGGCTGCGCACCGCCCTTCTCCTCATCCGGTGCCGCCGATTGGCGGGCGAGGCGAGACTTGTCGGACTTGGGAGGTTCATAGCCGTCAGGCATCTTCAGGAACACCTCCTCACCCGCAACAAGTCCTTTCTTCAGCTCAATGAAGTCGCTGTTGTGCGAGCCGATTTCAACGGCGCGGCGATCATATCCGGTCTTGGTCCTCACAAAGACATAATGTCCTCCGTTTTCGACAAAGACGGACTGCACCGGGGCGAAAGTGACGTCCTCGAGTTCGTCCACGATGATTTCCACCTTTGCGCTCATTCCCGGCTTCAGAAACTCGTGGGTTCCCTCGATTTCCACCGTGGCAGGGTAGACCTTGAGGGAAGG
>CALDKL010000688.1 GCA_937898895.1 uncultured Verrucomicrobiae bacterium
CTCCGGCGGTCTGTTCGAAGATCTGCCTCTGGCGGGCGATTCCGGCGTCAATCCCCCGCCTTCATGGCGAGTTCCTGCTGGCGGTTGGCGAGTTCGCTGAGCTTCGAGATCGCATTGTAATCTTCGTTCGCCTCGCGCATCGACTGAGCGAGTTTGTCGAGCCCCTGGATCGCCTCTTCCACCTTGGCGCGGGCCCCTTTTGCCTCGGCGACCCGTTCGTGCTGGGCGTCCGTCATCGGGATCATGTCCGCCTTCTCCTGGGCGGCGGCGAGAGGTTCGTTGGCGAGCTTCGCGGCCTCCTGGGACTGCTCTTTGAAAAGAGGAGTGTCGAGCGTCGCGGCGACCTGCTCGAGTGTTTCCCGGGCGGCCTCGTTGTGTTTGGTAAATTCATCGAGCTGTTCTTTCGCCCTGCTGTTGACCTCTTTGTCGCGGATCAGTTCCTGTTCGGCGCGGCGCAGGTCGTCGCGGGCCTGTTCGAGTTCCTGTTTCGCCTCGCGGATCTGCTGTTCGACCTCCTTTTTCTGTGCCTCGATGGCCTGGTCGGCGAGTGATCTGGCGTTCTGATCGATCGTGACAAAGATCACTTCGCTCAGGCCGACCCCGGGGCCATCGAACACCTCGGGTCGGTTGTCGCGCACGCGCACCTGCACGGAGAGACGACGCTGTTCGGGTTTCAGCTTCAGGGCGGGGAGATCGAGGAGGGCCTGGGCCGAGTAGGTACCGCTGCGATTTGTCGCCGCAGGCCGAGCTTGCAAAAGCTCAGTCGGCGCGAGCGCTCCTTCCGGCGTCGCCATCAGCACGACATCGCCGAATCCGAAATCCTCGATCACACTCAGGTCGATGGGGAGACGCTCGGTGGGCTTCAGGGAAATCTCGCGCTGCGTCGGACTCACGATCTGCACGGTGGGGGCTTTGTCAGGGAGCACCTCGATCGGATACGGGGAAGGCTGGTTGGTGAATCCTTCCGCATCGGTGAGATCGAGATGCCAGCTCCCACGCATCCCCGGTGTCAGTTCGAACTCCCAGGTGACTCGATTTTCGGCGATGATCGGTTCGGAAGCCGAGGGAGTTTCGTTGAAGACGATTTTTGCGCTCCGGACGGGTTTGTTGAGACTCGCCGTCACCGAGACGCGGGTGTGGGCGACGGCGCGGATTTCTCCCGTCTGCGTTTCACCCCCTGCCCCGGGAAGACCGGTATATTCCGGGAAGTTGTAGTTCACCTCCAGCTTCGTCACGGTGGGAGGCTCGACCGCCGTGACCTCGAAGGTGCGGCTCAGGGCGGCACCGGCGCCGACACGGTAATCGAAATCGGCCTCTACCGCAGGGAAGGTGAGCGAAAACCGTTTCGTGCCGTCGGGTTCCTCGGCAAGGAGAGCCATGCGCTCGACCGACTCGGTTCCGTCGGGCTGGCGGCGGCGGATCTCGGCGCGCCTGAGGCGCTTGTGTTTCACCGAGACCTGGATCGTGATCGGATCCCCTTTGGCCACACGCGCGTCGCCGGGTGCAACGACGAGGGTGTCGGCGTAGGCATTGCCGATGTCGAGAAAGGGGGCGAGCGCCCGGGTCAGAAGCGTCCAGGCCTGCTGCGGCCAGATCGCGAGCAGGAGGGCGATAATGCCCCCGCAGATCGCCGTGGCGACCATGAATTTCTTTGATCGAGCTGGCTTGAACTCCGTCCTCGGATCGACTGTGGAGACATCGTCGACGGCGGAATCGACAACCGCCTCGATGAGTTCCCGCGAACCGCGAATGGACTCCGGATCTTCGCTCGCGAGGAGTTCGACGGCGGTGGAAATGCGCTCCTGCAGCTCGGGATGGCGCACCTCGAGGATACGCGCCATTTTCGTCAGCGTATAACGACGCGAGAGGGGACGCACGAGAAACCACCAGGCCGCCGCCAGGGTCAGGGCGAGTCCGGCGAGACTGAGAATCCAGCGCGAGGTCGTCGAGAAGAGAGTGATCGTCGCGTCCACGGCCATGATCGCGAGGAGGCAGACCAGCGCCACCGAGAGCGTCGCAAAGAGTCCGCGGATGAAGAGCAGCCTGCGCACCCGGCGGATCATCGACTGCAGCTTGTCGAGGATGGGCTTCGGCAGTTGTCCGAGGGCGGCTTCGAAGGTGCTCATGGCAGGGTGGGGCGATTTGCAATGTGGGTTACACCAGGCCGCTCCGTCTTCTCGTCACCCACTCCGTCGTGAGCAAACCGAAAAACGCGATCAGCAGGGGCCATTTATCCCATAACGTGATATTTCTCCGTTCCTTGAGCACTTCCTTCGGTGCACCGAAGCTGCCCACGAGGCTGGCGAGGTCGTCGAGTTCGGCCAGCTTGCCGCCGGTCATGCTCGTGGCACGGTTCAGAAAGTCGCGGTCTGCCGTCAGTTCGGCGAGTTCGATGGGATTGCGCGTCGTCACCACGAGCAGTTCCGTGGCGACCTCCTTCGGTCCATCGGGCGCAGCGGCGAGGGCCTCCTCAACTTCGTCGCCGACGAGCTTCAACTGATATTCGCCCTCCTCGGCGAGGCCGGTGAGACTTGTCTCATAGAGCCCCGAGGAATCGGTGCGGTAGCTGAGTCGCTGCGTGCGGAGTCGCTCCCCGTCCTTCCACACTTCGATTTCGACTCCTGCATCGGTGACAGGGCGTCGCTCGGGATCGAGCACCTTCGCGGTGACCTCGATGGGATCATTGGGCGTGTAGCTGAGTCGGTCGGTGCCGACCCGGGCGAAGTCGTTGCCCGATCGCAGATTCGGCCCGGCCCCCCATCGCGTGATCTGACCCCAGAAGCGATGGTGATAGGTATCTCCGACACCATAGCGGAAGCGCCAGGTCTGGTCGAAGTGGAGCAGAAGCACCTTGCCCAGGCCCGCCCGGATCGTCGAGATCACCGCGTTTTCCGCCTCGAAGGTTCGCTGGTTTGCGAGTTGCTGGATTGCCGCCTCGACAGAGCCAGGCGATCCGTCGGGCGCGGACGCAGCCGCCGCAGCCCCCTCCCCGATCGGATGGGCGTAGGCGAGAACCTCGGCGGCCTCTTTCATCTTCGCCCCCGCATAGCGCCATCGCATCGGCGGGAAGGTCGCCCATAGCTCCTCGTTCAGCGCACGACTCGTCGATTGGGAGGTCACGGCATGGTCGCGACCCGTCGCGGTGAGCCGGATGCGGAAGGCTTTCTCGGGCGTGTCATAGTGGGTGGCGCTACCAGGCGTGTAGGAAACCGGCAACAGATCCTGAAGGACTCGACTGTCGTGGCCATGCGGCATGTAACGAGGCCCGGCGACACAGACGAGGAGAGCACCGCGCTTTGTCACCGCTTCCTCGATTGCAGCGAGATCGCGGGCGGAAAGGGCGTCGGGCGGGATGTCGCCGAGAATGATGACATCAAAGCGCTGCCACTCGGAATAGACCTGCGGGAGATGGGTCGCCTCGGCCTCGCCGAAGGGACGCGACGCACTCGCGTAGACCGTGGGCGACTGAGGACCTCGGTCGATCTGGTCGGGGTTCAGCAAGACGTATTGCAGGTGCACCGACTTGTCGCGACCGTAGAAGAGATTGCGCAGATAGCGGAACTCCCAGCGGGGAAATCCGTCGACTAACAAAACATTCGTGCGGTCATCGGTCACGGCGACCTTGAAATCCCACGAGTTGTTCTCCTTGAAGATCTCGCGATCGTCGGGTCTGAGGCGCACCTGGTAATCCTGGATGCCCCTGGCCTTGGGCTTGTCCACAAAATGAAGGTCGGTGCGGAAACTCACGTCGGTGACGTCGATGGCGACGGAGTCGATGACCTGGTCGCCGGAGACGAGTTCGGCCTGCACTTTTTCGCCGAGAAATCCGTCGAGCTTCGCCGTCGCCGTAACGACGACGCGATCATCGAGGTAGATCGATTCGGGCGCATTCAGCGAGAGGAGCGAAATGTCGACGGGTCCGAGGTCCGCGCCGAGCGGCACGGCGGAGAGCGGTGTGTTGCGCACGGCGAGCTGACGCAGGCTGTCCTCGGGGAGGGCGGCTCCGTTGTGGCGACCATCACCTAACAAAAGCACACCGGCGAGTGCCTCCGGAGCGGTGTTGTCGAGCACGTGCTCGAGGGCTCCGGTGAGATCGGTCTGGGCGTTCTCCGGTCTCGCTCCGATGGCGACTCCCTCCTCCTCCGCAAGCGGATCGGAGATCTGCGTCGTGTCACGGGCAAAGCGATAGTAGCGCAGGTTGTAACGCTCCCGCAGACGATCCAACAAGTTGGTCTTCGACCCGGTCGGCTCGGTCACCGCACCCTCTTTGGTTTCCGCGGCCTCGGGTTTGGCTTCCTCCGCCGCAGGGAGCGGGGCGGAGAGAACGTGTCTGGCGAGATCGCCCCGGGGTGTCGCGGCTGCGGTATCGACAAACTTCTTTGTCGGTCCGTCGAGACTTCCGTAAAAGGCTCCGTCGGCTTTCGCGGCGGTGTTCGCAATCGTCTGGGAGAGCGGAGCGATCTCGTTGCGGGCGACCTCGAGTTGTTTCACGAGTTCATCCCCCTCGCCCGACTCCGCTGCCTTCGCGGCGAGGGGGAGAATACGGGCGAGTCCGTCGCGGCAGCGCTTCTGGTAGTCGTCGAGTTGATTTCGAACCTCTCCAGGCAGGTTGGCCGCGAGGGCGGCGGCGAGAGCGTTTGTCAGGGCGACTCGATCGGCCTCGACCGCTCGGAAGACTTCGGGCAGGCGCGCGGCGCGGCCCTCGAGCCCGGAAGTTGCGTTCGGCGCGGAGCGGAGCGCATTGACCTCCTCCGCGAGGGCCGCGTCGAGCGAAGCGGTGCGCCTTCTGATCGCGGCGAGGGCGGGACGCTTTTCGAGGCCGGGCACACCGAGGAGGGCGGCGCGGTCGAGTTTCTGCGTCGGCGTGAGCCGCTGATCGGAAAGGCGCATCGAGTCGGAATCGTCGATGAGCACGGCGATCTCGCGCGAGATCTCGCGTTCCTCGAGAAACGAACGCACCGGTTGCACGAGGATCAGAAGAAGGACGACGAGCGAGAGCAGACGAAGACCAAGGAGGAGGCGACCTTTGCGGACAGTGACAAGAGATTTTTCGAAACGGTAGATCCAGACGATGGCCTCCGCCGCACCTCCGCCGAGCAGGGCGATGGCAAGGAGCGACCAGGAGGTGGCGAGGGCAAAATAGGCTCCCAGAAACTGAAAGGCGAGCCAGGAGGCCGCAGCGGCGAAAGCCAGACCGAAGATCGAAAACACCACCGACGCAGCGGGGAAACGGCCCCGCAGCTTCACGGTAGCGAGCCAGAGAAGGGCGCAGAGGAGTATGCCCGGACCGGAGAGGAATGGTCCGAGCGAGTCGATCAAAT
>CALDKL010000689.1 GCA_937898895.1 uncultured Verrucomicrobiae bacterium
GGAAACGCCCTCACCCGACAGTTGTATCCCGGAGTGGCCGAATTGTATGTCGCGCTGCGAAGGAGCGGTGAGCAGGAGCAAATCAATCCCCTCGCCTATGTCACCAGCTCCCCCTTCAATCTCCACGGCCTCCTCGAACTCGTCTTTCGAGAAAACGGAATGCCCTTCGGGCCCTGTTTCATGACCGACTGGGGACTCGACGAAGACCGATGGCTCAAACGCGGCCATCGCGAGCACAAGCTCGATGCGATCCGACGGATCTTCTCGTGGTATCCTGACAAACCCGCCCTTTTTCTCGGCGACACGAGCCAACTCGACGTCCCCATCTATGTCGAAGCGGCCCTCGCCCATCCGGGAAGAATACCGCTCATCCTCATCCACAAGGTCAGCTCTCCCCGCCGGGTCGCGATCCTGGAGAAGGAAGCTGAGGTTCTCGCCGGAAGCGGGACGACTCTCCACTTCTTCGAGAACTACGCCGAGGCGGCGGCCATTCTCGCGGATGCGGCCTGGATCACCGGGGAGGAGCGGGCCAAGGTCGAGGTCGCCGCCACCGCCACATGCCCCTCGTTTCCCCAGCGCATCTTTCAGCATCTCTCTGCCGAAACCACCACCGACTCGCCTCCATCGGGTGAATCGTGAGCGCAAAGGAGCCCACAGGAAGGGCCGAGGGATCGCATCGCGGTTCACCCATCTCTGAATGCGTTGGGTCTGTAGCAGGGCGAGGAGTCGCAGGGAGATTTGATCATTTTTGGAGAGGAATTTCCCGACTCCTTCTCCAGATCCGAACACCCTTGATCACCCGACGAGCATCTGTGGGGGGCTGGAGATTCACTTCCCGACCAATCTCTCCACCAAGCCCGCGATTCTCTCCTCCACCGTCTCGGTGAACGGAGCGCGATGGCCATACTCCCACATCCCCAGGGCTCCTTCGTAGCCCCCCTCCTTCAGGACCCTCAATGATGGCACATAACACAGGAGATCATTGTTGTAGCCACTCACCCAGGTCGTATTCCATCCGTAGCGATCCTTGAACGCCAGCGAATAGTCCACCACCGTCTCTCCGGTCAGAGCGATGAAGGTGAGTCCCGTCCCAAAGCGCCAGACCTGCACCGGATAGTTCAAAGACCCTGGTGGCCCACCCGCCGTCTCATACTGGCGGATGAACAGTTCGAATTCGCGGCGATGCATGCCGTTTAGATTCGGCGCACGCTCTTTCAACTCAGCGAGCGGCAATCCCGGTTGCAGTTCGAGCACCGCCTCCCCCATCGCCACCTTCAGAGGGCCTGACAATGTGCCCATGGGCGCGGAGAGAACCTGATTCACCGACTCGGCGAGGATGAGTCCGTATCGCTCCGCGAGCGAGATGGCCTCTTCGTCCTTCCCTCGGATGCGGGGCAGCGGATTGGCGTCGCCACCGCAGTTCTGGACAAACATTGCGATCGCGCCCGGATTCGACTTTTCCAGCGCCACCTGGGCGAAACCTGCATAATCTCCGTTCAGGCTGAGTCCCCCCAGGGCGGTGGTGTGGCAGGAGTATCCAAAGACAATTCCTCGCAGAGTTTTTCCGCTCCGCACCGCGAGCACCGGCACGTCCTGATCGACCGGGCCTGGCAGAGCACGACTCTCCGGACCGCGCGAGCGCCGACGGTTCACCGCCACTCCGGCCAGCCCCAGCTCGTAGGTCAGCTCCGCCGGAGCAAGGTCGGCGATGGCCGCTGCGATGACGGCATCATAGGCACGATAGACCTGCTCGGTATAGCGGTCTCTCGCCGCCGCCTCTTCCGGAGTCAGCTCGTAATAGAGCCAGAGCACGTCCTCAGTCACGGGACAACTGTGGTTGTGCGAAGTGTTCAGGACGAGGCGCTCTCGCTCGAGCCCGTGCCTTTTCTTCGCCGTCCCGGCGATGCGGGAGATCATCTTGTCACTCAGGCCGACGAGATCGGCAGTGACGATCACCGAAGCCACACCCGACTCGTCCCGCAGAGCCAGTGCTTTCAGCCAGAGGGGATGGTCGACCCGTTGCGACATCCGCGTCTTGCCGCCATACCCCGCGAGTGGGACGGATTCCGTCGGAGTGATGTCGGCGCGGGCCATCCCGGCCTCCCAGTCCGCCGACACGGCGATCGGGAAGGCCATCAGGAGGAGAACAAGAATCTCTTTCACCCGATCAGAATGGGACCCATCCCCATCGACCGGCAAGTAACGCAAACGAGGCTCAATCGGAGTTGCGCTCTTGTTTCCAAATGCGGTAATGCTGCGGCGATGAAAACTCTTGTCCTCGCCATCCTTTCCACTCTCCTCCTCGCCGCTGGCAGCGTCGGCGCCGAGCCATCGCGGGATCGGCATGTGATCCTCATCAGCATTGATGGCTTTCCCGCCTATCTCTGGAACGATCCGGTTCTGCAGGTGCCGAACCTGCGCAAACTCGCGGCGGAAGGAGCCTCCGCCAAGGCCATGACGGTGAGCAATCCCTCGATTACCTGGATCAATCACACCACCCTCGTCACCGGAGTCGAGCCCCGCAAACACGGCGTTCTCTTCAACGGTCTGCTCATCCGCAAGGACGGCGTCCCTCCCTCGATCGAACAATGGGCCGACAAGTCGCGCATGGTTTTTGTCCCGACTCTGTACGATGTCGCCCATCAGGCGGGCCTCACCACCGCTGAGTCCGACTGGGTCGCGATCACCAATCCGGGGACGATCACCTGGAGTTTCGCCGAGATCCCCAAGATCGAGGATCCCTTCGTAAAGGAGATGATCAGGGAGGGCATCGCCACCGAGGAAGAGATCGGGTGGATGCAGATGGGGCCCAATCGCAAGGGTGTCACCTTTCTCGATGCGATGTGGACCAAGGCGGCCATCCACATGCTGGAAACCCACAAGCCCAACCTCCTGCTCTACCACACGCTCAACACCGACGCCATCCACCACTACTTCGGTCCGAAGAGCGCGCCCGGCTTCACCGCTCTCGAATACGCGGATCGACTTGTCGGAGACATTCTCGCTGCGGTGG
>CALDKL010000690.1 GCA_937898895.1 uncultured Verrucomicrobiae bacterium
CAACTCGGATTCACGAGCCGGGCACCGCGATGGGCGGCGGCCTACAAGTTTCCACCCGAGCAGAAGGAGACCCGCCTGCTCGAGATCACTGTCCAAGTCGGACGCACCGGAAAACTGACTCCGGTGGCAGAGCTGCAGCCCGTTCTCGTTTCGGGTAGCACGGTGCGCCGGGCAACTCTGCACAACGAATCCTTTCTTCACGAAAAGGGAATTGGTATCGGCGACACGGTGCTCATCCAAAAGGCTGGCGAGATCATTCCCGAAGTCGTCAAGGTGATGAGAAAACAGGGCGACGGGAATTCGTTCTCCATGCACGCACACCTCGGTGGGGTCTGCCCTGTCTGCGGCGGCCCTATCGAGCGACGGGAGACGGAATCGGGATCAAAGGAGGAACGGCGGCTCGTCGTGACCCATTTCTGCGTCAACTTCGAATGTCCCGCCCAGGTCGCGAGCCGGGTCCGCCAGTTTGTCAGTCGCAAAGCCCTCGATATCGAGGGCATCGGCAGCATCGTGGCGGAGAAACTGGTCGAACGCGGCCTGATCCATTCTCCTCTCGATCTCTTCGAGATTTCGGAAAGCACTCTCGCCACCCTCAATCTCGGAAGCGAGGAAAACCCGCGAATCTTCGGAGAGAAGAACGCCGCGAAGATTGTGAAAGCCCGTGAGCGCGCCGCGCGAGACCTGCCTCTGGCCCGTTGGCTTTTTGCCATGGGCATTTCACAGGTGGGCGAAGCCGCCGCCCGGGAACTCTCGCGACTCCATCGGAACTTTTCGGACCTCGCGGATTCGGAAATCCTCGCGGAGCTGCGCACGCTCAAAACAGGGGACAGCAAGGAGAAAAACCCGATCCTGGCACCCTTCGCAATAGCCCCCGAGGTGGGTCCCGTGGTCGCGGCGAGCGTCCTTTCCTTTTTCCAGTCCTCGGTCGGTCGATCGGCCCTCGAACGCCTTCGCCGTCTCGGAATCAATCCGGAATCGGATCATTTCGCGCCAATTTCCTCCGCCGGGACGGCAGGGGCGAACCATCCGCTCGCCGGAAAGACCCTCGTCATCACGGGCAGCCTGTCCGCCCCTCGCGACGACATCGCAGCGAGAATCCACGCAGCCGGAGGAAAGGTGTCGGGTGCGGTGAGCAAGAACACCGATTACCTGCTCGCCGGAGATGGCGGCGGATCGAAACGAGACAAAGCATCCTCGCTCGGGATCACCGTGATCTCCGAAGCAGACCTCGAGAAACTCCTTGAGATCGACTCAACGCCGGAAGAGGCGTGAAAACCAGGATCGTCGATCCACCTTCGAGCAGCGGTCGCGCATCTGGTTGAGGAGAAAGAGGGTGTGGTCGTCGGTGAGGGTTGCGTTGGAGTGCAGACCTCGGCGGTACCCGGTAGGCGGTGGAGGCAGAAACTTCTTTTCGCGGAACGAGTGGTTGCGTTCGGAAGACATGTCGTTGAGCGGAAGGGGACGGAACTTCCGGCATCAAAGAATCACGAATTTCTCATTCCTGCAACTCCGGATGGAGGAGGGAAATCGGCGTGGCGCTGCGCCCGATCCCCAGTCCGGAGCCAAAACAAACCGAGCCATCAACGAGGCATCGTTGGGCTTTTCCCCCAATTCCTCAGCAGGATGACGTGGGCACGGATGAGGGATCGCGCCTGGGCCCGGAGCAGGGTATCGGGATGGTTCCGAAGAGGCCATTGCTGGCGGATGATTTGTCGGGCGAGTTCGGCCATGTCGGGGGAGGTGGATGCGGGTGGCAACTCCGTGGTCTCCTTGGTCCTATTGAGGTGAACTCGTCCAGTGTGACGCAAGTGCGAGAGGGCTTCGGGCAGGGGGATCATAGGTTGCGTTTCGTGTTGTCCGGAGGACGCACGGGCACAGGTGTTCAGTCAGGAAATTCCTCCCGCATGTGCGCCATTTGGTCTCCCATCTCCGCGAGGCAATGTGATCACGCGGCGAGTTTGTCTCCGAAAGGATCGATGTCGCCCCAGTGCCCTGCGAGAGAGTCGCCAAGGGATTGTTTTGCGCGGTGGATGAGAACCCAGAGGTTGGCCCTGGAAATATTCAGCTCGTGGGTGATTTCCTCGGTGCTCAGCCCCTCCATCTCCCGGAGACGAAAGGCCTGACCCATCTTTGCGGGGAGCCGATCGACGGCCTCCTCCAGTTCGTTCATGAACTCATGGCGATCCGTTTCCGCACCGGGGCGACGGCGGTCATCGCGGTCCGGCTGGCGGTCGATCCATGACAACTCCCCACCATTCTCCGCTCCGGGCGTCTCCAGGTCGGTAGCCAGTACCGACGGCCGCCGTGCCGCACGACGAAAATGATCGATGATTTTGTTTCGCAGAATTCCGATCAGCCAAGTCCGCTCCGAACAGCCGCCTCGGAAGGTGTTCCGCCCAACCCACGCCGCCAGAAAGGTTTCCTGGACGAGGTCCTCCGCGGTGCCGTAGTCCTTGACGCGCTGCAGGGCAAAACGCAGGAGCGCTTCACGATGTTCCATGTTCCAGTGGTCCGGGTTCAAGGAGTGAATGAGGGGCATGGTCTGAATGGGTTGACTTCTAAATACAGAAAAGTCTGTCTGTTTCTTGGGAAAAAAGAGCAGCCTGTCATTCGAGCAGATCGGTTGCTGCGGCGAGGGCCACTTCGACTGGCCACAGGCACTTCAGATTCTGAGCCTCGATCGATGCTCCCGAATACAGCACAAAGAGGCGATCCCCCATGGTGTCCGCTCGGGCCGAATCCGAGTGGGCACGGGACGCGACACTTCGAAAAAACGTGCGGATGGCTTGCTTGTGAAGTCGAATCAGCTTCACGATCCCGCAGCAATTTTCTCCCGAGACCGTTCCGGTGTTCGAATAGGGACATCCACGAAATTCGCCCGCCGTCAAGAAATCGGAGAGGCGGTTGAAGTAGGCCAGCACCATCTCCCGAGGAGCCAATCCGCTCGAAAGGAGGTCCGTATGGTAGATCGTGGATCGATCATGCATTTCTCGCAGCCAGGCTTCGCAGAGCG
>CALDKL010000691.1 GCA_937898895.1 uncultured Verrucomicrobiae bacterium
CTCATTGAAGACTCGACCGAAAACTACCTCGAACTTGAAGACCTGGAAGGCGGGACTGGACGCATACTATCGAGACGGGACACGTTGAATGTAGAGAGTGCTGTGACGCGGTTTGAAAAGGGTGACGTGCTTTTCGGAAAGCTCCGGCCTTACTTGGAGAAATACTGCCAGCCGGATTTCGATGGTTTCTGCACAGGCGAGATTCTTGCTTTCTTCCCCAAGCGCATCTCCGGACGCTTCTTGTTTTACTGCATGGGAGCGGACTGGCTCATCCAACGATGCAACGCGTTCGCTTATGGGGCCAAGATGCCGCGTGTCAACTGGCCCAAGCAGCTCGCATTGTTTGAGTTCCTCCTTCCTCCCCTCCCCGAGCAGAAGCGCATTGCGGCGTATCTGGATGCGAGTTGTGCGGCGATTGACCGGGCGGTGGCGACGAAGCAGCAGCAGCTCGAAACCCTCGACGCCCTCCGCAAGTCCATCATCCAAAAAGCCGTCACCCAAGGCTTGAACCCGGAGGTGAAGATGAAGGACTCGGGCGTGGAGTGGCTGGGACAGGTGCCTTCTCATTGGGATGTGTCACGTATCAAGCGGCACACATCCATGCTCCGAGGAAAGTTCTCCCACCGGCCTCGCAATGATCCGGCGCTGTATGACGGACCCTTCCCATTCTTTCAAACTGGAAGCATCTCAAGCGCCGAGAAATACATCACTGAATACAAACAAACTCTGAACGAGGATGGTTTGGCCGTCAGCCGGATGTTTCCCAAAGGCATTGTTGTCATGTCTATCGCCGCCAACATTGGTGACGTGGCGATAACTGGATTTGAAGGGTGCTTTCCTGACAGCATCGTTGGCTTCATTCCCGATCATCAAACCAACACGGATTTCTTGTTTTACGTTCTCAAGAGCATGAAGCAGGTGATGCTCCGCTCTGCCATCCTAACCACTCAATTGAACCTCAACTACGTGCGCATTGGAGCGAATCGCTGTGCCTTTCCACCCAAGTCCGAGCAGGAATTGATTGCCAAGTTCCTTGACCGCAAAATGAAAGAACTTCGGCGGGTAACATCTGTGCTCCAATCCCAAATCGCCACCCTCACCGCCTATCGCAAGTCCCTGATCCACGAATGCGTCACCGGGCAGCGGCGGATCACGGATTCCGACGTGGCGGCGGCGCGGGACAACGGGCACGGCGTTGCGGAGAGCTCCCCGCTGCCTCCCTCTGCATCGCCAGCATGAAACGGAAAACTCCAGCCCCGAAAGCGAAGACCCCGGCAGCCAAAGGCAGGTCGGCATCGGCTCCTGCGGATCCGCTGCTGGCAGACCTGCGCGGGCTCATCGCCCGGGCGCGGGAGCAGGTGGCGCAGACGGTGAACGCGGGGCTGACGCTGCTATACTGGCACATCGGCACCCGCATCCGGCGGGATGTCCTGCAGGAGCGCCGGGCAGAGTATGGGGCGGGGATTGTCTCCGCAGTGGGGAGACAATTGGAGGCGGAGTTTGGGCGGGGTTATGGCGAAAAGAATCTGCGCCACATGATGCGCTTTGCCGAGGCTTTCCCCAGTGAGGCAATTGTCTCGGCACTGATTAGACAATTGAGCTGGACGCATTTCGTGAAGGTCATCTACCTCGACGACCCGCTGAAACGCGATTTCTACGCCGAAATGTGCCGCATTGAGCGGTGGAGCACCCGCACGCTCGACCAAAAAATCGGCTCCCTGCTCTTCGAGCGCACCGCCCTTTCCAGAAAACCCGCGAAGCTGGCCGAGCAGGAACTCAAGGCCCTGCGGGAGGAAGACAAGCTGACGCCGGAGATGGTCTTCCGCGATCCCTACTTCCTGGGCTTCCTGGGGCTGAAGGACACTTACGCGGAGAAGGACATCGAAGCCGCGATCCTGCGGGAGATGGAGGCGTTCATTCTGGAACTGGGCGTGGGCTTTGCCTTTCTGGAACGCCAGAAACGCATGACGGTGGATGGGGTGGATCACTATCTGGACCTTCTTTTCTATCACCGGAACCTGCGGCGGCTGGTGGCCGTGGAGCTGAAGCTGGGCGACTTCAAACCGGGCGACAAAGGGCAGATGGAACTCTACCTCGGCTGGCTGGACCGCTACGAGCGGCGTGAAGGCGAGGAGTCGCCCATCGGTCTGATCCTCTGCGCCGGAAAACGTCACGAGACGGTGGAACTGCTGAACCTGGAGCGCAGCGGCATCCAGGTGTCCTCGTATTGGACCGAGGCGCTGCCGAAAGCGGAGATGGAACGCAAGCTGCACGAGGCCGTGCGCCACGCCCGCGCACAACAGAAACGGAACTCCCCTTAGCTCACCCATGTTTGCAGGACCCGAAAAGCAGTTTCAAAACCACATCGCGGACTTCCTGCTCCACGAGCATGGCTTTGCCGTCCTGACTCAGGAGGAGATCACGGATACGGAGCACTACTTTGCCGAGGATCATCTTTGGGCCTTTCTGAAAAAGACGCAGGCGGAG
>CALDKL010000692.1 GCA_937898895.1 uncultured Verrucomicrobiae bacterium
AATGAATCTTCCGGAAATCATTCAGGGTGGCATGGGAGCCGCCGTATCGGGCTTTGCCCTGGCACGAGCCGTCGCCGCCCACGGGCAACTCGGAGTGGTTTCCGGGACTGCGCTCGACAGTGTCTTTGCACGCCGCCTGCAACGGGGCGACCCCGGTGGCTGCCTCCGCAGAGCGGCGGATCATTTTCCTTACCCGGAAATCGCCACACGCGTATGGGATCGTTATTATGTTCCCGGTGGAAAATCATCCGTGGAGGCCTTCAAACGGATTCCCCTGCCCTCCTCCGAGCCGGGGCGCCACCTCACCGAACTGACGGTGCTTGCGAATTTCTGCGAAGTCTATCTCGCCAAAGAGGGACACGACGGAGTCGTCGGCATCAACCTGCTCGAAAAGATCCAACTCCCCACCCTGCCATCCCTTTTTGGGGCGATGCTGGCGGGCGTCGACTACGTGCTCATGGGGGCCGGCATCCCGCGGACGATTCCGGGCATTCTCGATTCGCTCGCCCGGGGAGAAGCGGTAAACCTGAAGCTGGACGTGGCCGGAGCGGAGGCGGGCGAGGAGTTCTTCACCACCTTTGATCCCCGCAGCTTCTGCGGCGGCGAGCCCCCCGTGTTGCCTCGTCCGAAATTCCTCGCGATCATCTCCTCGGCGGTGCTTGCGATGACGCTGGCTCGAAAATCGAGCGGACAGGTGGATGGATTTGTCGTCGAGGGGCCCACCGCCGGTGGCCACAACGCGCCGCCGCGAGGCGAAATGCAGTTGAGCGAGACCGGAGAACCCATCTACGGCGAGCGCGACCTGCCCGATCTGGAAAAGATCAGGTCGCTCGGCCTTCCCTTCTGGCTGGCCGGATCCTGGGGCAGGCCCGGAAGCCTCGCCGAGGCCAAGCGTCTCGGGGCGGCAGGCATCCAGGTCGGGACGGCCTTCGCCTACTGCGAAGAATCGGGCATCGACCCCGAATGGAAACAAAAGGTGATCGAACAGGCGCGAGCCGGAACGCTCCGTATCTTCACGGACCCCCTGGCCTCTCCCACCGGCTTTCCCTTCAAGCTCGTGCCCATGGAGGGGACCGTCGGAGACCCGGAGGAATACGCCGCGAGGGATCGCATCTGCGACCTCGGCTACCTGCGGCAGGCCTATCGCAAAGACGATGGCACCATCGGCTATCGGTGTCCCGGTGAACCGGTGGAAAGCTATGTGCGAAAGGGCGGGAGGCTCGAAGAAACGGTGGGCCGGAAATGTCTTTGCAACGGTCTCATGGCGACGATCGGACTCGGTCAGGTCCAGTCCGGAGAGGCCCTGGAAAAGCCCCTCCTGACGGCTGGCGATGACCTCATCGGCCTCACCCGATTTCTCGCGGACGGGCGAGACCGCTATTGTGCGGTGGACGTTCTCGAAGCGCTGCTCACAACGGACGCCTCGTAATCCGCTGGTCTCAGCCCCTGCCGCTGCAGGGCGCTTCGGCAGGGGCCTGAAGCAGACGATCCCTCTCTGAAAGACGACACGGGTACGGAGAGAGGGTGCCACTGGCTCTCACGCACCCGGAAGAAGGTCGGCCACAGCCTCCCTCTCCTCGCGCAATTCCTGCACCGTCGCCGCGATCTTCCCGCGACTGAAGTCATTGACCGGCACTCCGGTCACAATTTCCCAGCGGTGACCGTCCGTGCGGATCGGGAAGGAAGAAATCAGACCTGCGTCGGTGTCATACGATCCGTCGGAGCAGACCGCCACACTCGTCCAGTCGCCCGCCGGAGTCGGGTTCGTCAGGCTCCGGACGGTATCGACGACCGCGTTGGCCGCAGACGCCGCCGAGGAGGAGCCACGAGCTTCGATGATTGCGGCTCCCCGCTTCTGCACGGTCTCGATGAAGGGCCCGTGGAGCCATTCGTGGTCGGAAATCACCTCGGTGGCGGGTTTTCCGCCAATGAGGGCGTTGTAAAAATCGGGATATTGGGTCGCCGAGTGGTTGCCCCAGATGACGGTGTTCGTCACCTCGCTGACGTGGACACCTGCTTTGCGGGCGAGTTGGGACTTGGCCCGGTTCTCGTCGAGGCGGGTCATCGCGAACCAGCGCTCCTTCGGCACCTCGGGGGCGGCGTTCATGGCGATGAGACAGTTGGTGTTGCAGGGATTGCCAACGACGAGGGTGCGCACGTCCGAAGCGGCGTTTTTCGCGATGGCTTGGCCCTGGCCGGTGAAAATCTTGCCGTTGATGCCAAGGAGATCCTTGCGCTCCATCCCCGCCTTGCGCGGCACGCTGCCGACGAGGAGGGCCCAGTTCACATCGTCAAAACCCTCGTTGAGATCGGAAGTTGCCCTGATCTCGGTCAGCAAGGGAAATGCACAGTCATCGAGCTCCATCACGACGCCTTCGAGGGCCTTCATGCCCGGTTCGATCTCGATCAGGCTGAGGGCCACTTTCTGGTCCGGACCAAACATCCTACCGCTGGCGATGCGGAAGAGGAGGGAGTAACCGATTTGGCCGGCGGCGCCGGTCACGGCAACGCGTATGGGCTTGCTCATGGGGATGGAA
>CALDKL010000693.1 GCA_937898895.1 uncultured Verrucomicrobiae bacterium
AAAACGATTCCTCACGAATTTTGCACACGTATGTAGCGATCACCACACTGGAAGTGACTCGGAGATTTGCAATACGGGGATGGCGAAGGCCTCCTCCCATCAGTTTCACGCCCACGCCTCGCGGAGCAGTCGCAGGAAATTCCCATGGAAGATCGCAGCGATGTCCGCATCGTCATATCCGCGCCCCCGGAGAATGCCCTCGAGATTTTGCAGATCGGCGATGGTGTCGAGGTCGGACGGACTCTGTTCCCTGCCAAAACCACCATCGAGATCGCTGCCGATGCCGACGTGCTTTGCATTGCCCGCGAGCTGGCAGATGTGGTCGATATGGTCACCGATGTGCGCGATAGTCACCCCCGAGGATTCCGGTGTGGTTTTGCCCCGGATCCATCCCGGGATCATCATCCAGGCATCGTAGACCGACCCGAGCACGGCTCCTCGCTCGATGAGGAGTCGGATCTGATCGTCGCTGAACTGGCGAGGGTCGTTCACGAGGGCGCGGCAGTTCGAATGGCTCGCCCAGACCGTGCCCTGATAGATCTCGAGAGCCTCGAAAAAGCAGTCGTCGCTGAGGTGGGTGACATCGAGGATGATCCCGAGTTCATCCATCTTCCGAATCAGATCGGCCCCGCCGGGGCGCAGGCCTCCGACCTGGTCGTGCCCCATCGTGTAGCGACCGATGCCGTAGTGCGACGGTCCAACGGCGCGCAGCCCGTATTCCCAGGCGGTTTCGAGATGGTCAATGGTCACCATCGAGTCGGCACCTTCGAGGCTGAGGACGTAGCCGATCGGTGCCCTGGCCTTCGCCGCCGCGACCGGGTCGGCCCAGAGGGCGAGATGAATCTCGAGCTGCTCGAGATTCCGGATCTGCACCATCTCTCCCAGATCGCAGAGGGCCTCATAGTAGTGGCGCTGGCCCTGCGTCATGCCCCAGGCCTGAGCCGGTGACTCCCAGCAGGCGACGGGACCGCGAGGTTTCATGCAGCCCCCGATTTGGGTCGCGACACAGAGCCCGACCCCACCCTTGCGCATCTCGTCGAGGCTGACCGTGCCCATTCCGCGCCCCTTCATATCCGTCTTTCCCGCCTCCAAAGCGCGAATCTGCTCAACCGGCAGGGTGATGTCGCGGTTCCATTCAAGGGCGTTGAGGCTGAGATCAAGGTGAACGTCGAAAATCAAATTCATGGTCTGAAAGCTGGAAATCGGATTGAAATGGGGCCAAACTCGCCCAGAACACAGACGGATCGTATGAACGAGCGACTTTGGCCAATCCTGGCCCTATCATGTTTCACCTCTTTTGGCAACGGACAGAATAGCGCATTGCCACCCACTCCCGAAAACGGATGGGGGGTCAAGGGAAATACGACCTTCACCAAGGCCCTGCACCAGGAAGAACTGGATAAGGCCGCCCTTGCCGCGCGACAGAAGAAGGCTCTGATGAATTCGATGGCTTCGGTGAGCAAACGGCCCCCGACCCTCACCACCGCCGAGCAATATCTGGAATACCACAAACCCGCCGTGCCTCGCTCCCCCGAAGGCGCGGATGGCTCGTCGTCAATCCCGCGCAGCAACCCCTACGTGCCCGAGTTTGAGAATGGCGAGTCCCGAACCGGACGCGCCCATGTGGAGAGTTCCCCCGCTTCTCCGCCCCCGTCCACCGTCTCCTCCAAGGAAAAGAAAGGCGGCCTCTTCGGTCTCTTCCGAACGAAGGAGGCCGAGCCCGACTTCCCGGACGCTCCACCCACGGCTCCATTGCCCCCCGCAGCCTCCTATCCCGAACCCAACTCCGAAGGAATCGGTGCGCCAACCCAACCGACCCCGACGGCGATGGAAACAAACGAGCCTGATCCTGCGGCTCGCGAAGCCGCCCTCAACTCCGCCACCGCGGGAACTGCAGAGTCGAAAAGGCCATCGATCTTCGGACGACTCTTCACAAAGCAGGCGGAGCCATCGGCAGCCCCGTCCGCTACTTCCCCGTCCACCGATCCTTCACCCGGGATCTCTCCCGCCCCGGCTCCGCAGACGGAACCAACCGGCATCCCTTCGCCGCCTTCCCTGGATTCCCCGGCCCCCGCAGAAGCGCCTGCCCCCACCGCCCCGGCAACCACCACTGCCTCCATCTTCGTCAACCGAAACAGCCCAACCGCCGCCGGGTCTTCGGCCACCGTCCTCGGCACGACCCAGGCCACTGTGAGCGGAGTGCT
>CALDKL010000694.1 GCA_937898895.1 uncultured Verrucomicrobiae bacterium
CGCGAAGATATTCCTGGTCGGCCGGGGAAAGGGTGGTTACGGAAACCTCGTAGGTCTGTCCGCTCTCGAGCACGATGGAGGCCTTGTCCCCATTGACTGCCAGAACCCTGGCTCGGATCGAGCGACCCGTCGAATTCGTGAAGGTGCGAAATTCTTCCGCACCGAGGCGCGGCCCGAAAATCGGCCCTGACAATAACCAAATCAGGAGGCTGCACGCGCGGAGGAAGCGGGAGAATTCCGTCATGGTCTACGAATGCCCTGTCACGGCAGCGGAAGCAAGCAGTTCCCCGATCCCTTTGGAAAAAGACGAAATGATTCGAATTATTAGATATTTTAGTAATTTTGGATTTTGGTTTTTCTTAAATTGCGCCATACTTCTTGCGACCTCTTCTCGAGGTCGGGTTGAATGAAGGAAATATGGCACAAACTGGTGCTTTCGGTCTTTCTCGTCGGATTGGTTCTGACGGGAATTGCGGGCACCTCTGCGTCGATGACCTTTCTCTGGCCGGCATACGGGGTGCTGGGCCTCGCGGCAGCGCTCTCCATCGGGTTGCTCTTCCAGGGCGTGTCGTTTCGACTCCCTCTCCTGGTCAGCGGTTCCCTCCTTCTCTTGTTCGGATACCTCCTGGTGCGGGCCTCGGAGGGACCGGTCGCCTATTTTGCCCGGGAAGACGCCGCCCTGGTGGTCAGCTCCTTCCTCGTCTACGGTCTCTGCTTCGTCCTCCTCCTCACCCCCCTGGCTCGGCGGCGACTGGTCGATGGACTCGCGCTCCTCGTGGCTCTGAATCTTGTCTTTGCTCTCCTCCAGGCGACGGTGGCCCCGGGTCTCTGGATCCTGCCTGGGTACCAGCGCACCTATTCGGACCGGATCGGCGGCCTCTTCAATCACCCCGACCATTTCGCCGGGTTTCTCGCGATGCTGGTACCGCTCTGGCTTTCGGTCGCTCTGTTCAGCCGCCGTTCCCGTCCCTGGCGTCACACGGCGGCGGGCCTGGCCGCAGGGTCTGCCCTCGCGATCCTACACTCCGGCAGCGGGGTGGGACTGCTCGGACTCGCGGGGGGTCTCGCCGTTTTTTCTCTCGTCGGCGGCAGACTGGTCTGGCATCGCCTCCCTGTGGAAAAACGACGGATCGCTCTCCGCCGCGGAGCGCTTGCCTCCCTCTTCGCGGCCATCCTGCTCGCAGCCACCTCCCTCCCCATCGCCCGAGCCTTCGATCATTCCGTCCTTGAAAAAGGTGGGCACCTGAGTCTGCCGCAGGTGTGGAAGGCCGGAGTGGCCCAATTCGAGGAAGCCCCCCTGATCGGCACTGGCAGTCGCACTTCGTATCTCTACGGACGTCGCTTCCGATCCGAAACGCTCAATTCTGCCACGGCGGAGCCGGAGTTCATCCACAACGAGGTGCTCCAGATGGCAGCCGACTATGGTCTGGTCGGCCTCGTGTTGCTTCTCCTCGCCACCGCTCTGCACCTCGGCAGCGGCCTGCGTTTTGTCCGGGCCTACTCCACCTTCGCGACGGCACCTGGCTCTCTGCTTCCCCGATCCGATCATCTGGCTCTCGTCCTCGGGGCCCTCGCTTCCCTGGTTTCACTCGGGTTGATCGCCTGCTTTGATTTCGTCCTTCACCTCCCCGTCTTTGCGATGGTGGCGGCGGCGTTTCTGGCCGTGATCGCCGTTCCCGACCCGATGTCGGCAGCAGGGCGACCCTCGCCAGCTCCCCGATTCCTCCCCGGAGGCGGACTGCTTTTCGCAAGCCGTGCCCTCCTCTTCGGATGCGGGATTGCGATGGGGTTGTTCGGAATCGTCTTTTCCCAGAGCGAATACCATTTTGAGAAGGCACGGCTCTCGTTTGAGTCCGACCGGACCGGGTTCCATCACCTTCGGCATCTCCAGCTCGCCCGATCGCTCGATCCCAAAAATCCCTTTGTCTTCTCCCTGAGCGCCCATGCCCAGGTTGCCGGAATTCAGGCGGACATGCCAGAGCCTGCGAGGCTGCAGGCCCTCGGTCAGGCCGATTTGTATTTTTCCCACTCCCGTCTCCTCTATCCCCAGGACATTTTCGCGGCAATCGGACATGCCGCCGTCCTCGAGGAGCTTGATCGCCCCGGAGAAGCACTCGATCGCCTCCGCGAAGCTCGCGAATTTGCCCCGAACTATGGCAACCTGATGCTGGCCGAAGCCGAACACTACTTGCGGCATGGACGCGTCGCCGATGCAGATGCCATGTTTTCCCAGGCAATGAACGCGTCTGCCTTCCGTGACACCGCCGCCGCACAACGGGGGCTCATGACCGTGACCGAGTGGAAACTCATCGCGGAACAAGACGGCATCGACTGGCGTGTCATGCCAGATCCGGTCGAGTCCGAACCGCTCCTCGCGGGTCCCGCAGGATATCGCCGCCCCGTTGAGGCGAAAGTCGATGATCGCATCCTCGCCGGACAGGCTGCGAAAGCGGAGGCAAATCCACCGGTGCCGGATGGTGCCACGAAAGAGTTGCTGCCCCAGACGTCCCAGAACCCGCCTCCCGCGCCCTGAAAAGAGCCTTCAGCGGGGGACGGCGGAAAGCAACAATTGCTCGCCTTCGCCCGGCGCAAGGACGCGGTCACCGAGTCCAAGGGCGGAGACCGCCTCGAGAAGACGCGTGAGAGGCTCGTGCCGCTTCTCGTTGCCCAGCGGGAACGTGGCGTGATGCATCGGGAGCATCCGGTGAGCCTTCAGATCAAAAAACGCACGCAGGGCCTCCTCCGGATTCATGTGTACCTCGCGCCCGCTCGGGCAATCATAAGCCCCGATCGGGAGAAGCGCAGTGTCAATGTGGTAGCGATTTCCAATTTCCGTAAAGCCGTCGAAATAGGCCGAATCCCCCGAGTGGTAGACCGTGTGCTGCGGCGTTTTCATAACAAACCCACCAAAACCCTTGTGGTTGTCGTGGAGGTAGCGGGCTCCCCAGTGATGAGCCGGGGTGAAGTGAATCTCGGTATCGCGATAGAATGCACAGTCCCAGTCCTCCATCTCCACGACTTCGCGGAGAGGAAGTTTTCGCAGAACCTTTGCCACCCCTCTCGGCACGAATACCGTCTGGGTGCCGTCGGCGATGCGCTTCAATGTCATGCGACACAGATGATCAAAATGGGCATGGGTGATGAGCACGAGATCGATCGGAGGAAGGTGCTCGATGTCGATGCCCGGATCTCGGTGGCGTTTCACCGGCCCCATCCACTTTGCCCACACCGGATCGATGAGGGCGTTGAACCCGGGCGCTCTCACGAGAAAGCTGGCGTGCCCCACCCAGACAACCTCAATCTG
>CALDKL010000695.1 GCA_937898895.1 uncultured Verrucomicrobiae bacterium
GTCCCCATGATCCGATTTCTGCTTTTATCCGCGCTCCTCATGTCCGCGGCACAAGCCGAAGAACGGTTCGCCGAACGCGTGCGGACCGTCACCGGCATGCCTGGGCTGGTTGCTTTTTGGGATTTTGTGGAACGGGAATCCGGCGACACAGGGCGTTTCGTGGCCCATGTTCCCGAGGGATCGGAAAACCGATATCCCCTGGATGCGGGCAACTACGTGAAGGAATACTGGGGGCAGGGTCGCGATGCCACCTATGACGATTTTCCCCTGATGGGGAGGGGACCGTTTGGCCAGGCCATCCGGATTCGCCATGAGGAGGACATTGCCTTCCGCCCGTTGCTCTACGTGCCCCGAGAGCGTTTGCACGATACTCCTCTCGACATCAAGGGGGCGAACCAATCCCTCACCGTGGTTGTCTGGGCGATTCGACACGGCGGAGGCCATGCCCTCGCGGGCATCTGGCACGAGGGCACCGACTTGAAACAGGAAGCCGGGGACGGGATTCGAAAGGTCCAACTGGGCCAGCGGCAATACGGACTTTTCGCCGGCAACAACATCAGCGGAACCGCCTGCGCCCATCTTTCGGAAAGCGGGGCGGGTTCCTTTCTCAATCGCTTCGCCATGCAAAAGAGCAATTCAGTCGGGATCGCTCCAATCGTACCGGAGGACGCTCCCGATCATGTGATCGACGCTTCGTGGCAGTGTTTTGCGATGACGTTCGATCATCGAACCGACCAGCTCATTGGCTGGCTCAATGGACATGCCGGTGACCGCTGGTTCGACGATCCCCTAAAGGATCCGTCGCTCGCACACGTCCACAACGCGTGGAAGCAGGGCCACCTTCATCGATTGCCCGGTGTGCAGGAGGGAGAGCTGCCAGACTATCCCGAGGACCAGTTCTACAATCCGCCCGAAGACACCCCTCTTTCCACCAAAACCATTTCCGAGACAGACACTGAGAAGGTGGAAGAGAAGGAGTTTCCCTATACTCGGGTGCGTTTCACCTCGCGCAGGGATGGGAACGGCAACTGGATGGTGGCGGATCGAGATCTCGTCAGCCTGCGCCTCAATCCGTGGTGGTATCCCCACGACATTTACGAACCCACCCGGGAAAGTGGTGGCCCTTTTTCGATTGGTCGTGTCATCCACAGTGCCCGTACCAGCGGCTTCAGTGGCTGGATTGGCGGAGTGGCCGTGTTTCATCGTGCCCTGAGTGCGGAGGAACTGGCCATCCTGGCGGGATTCAAGGATCTGCCTTGAATCCCCTCTCATGAAACCGCGGATGTGGCATTTTTGAGAATTCCGTCGAGTGCGTTTTCATCCATGTCTTTTCCCGGTCCAGGCGGGGAGAGGGAGCTGCGACGAGCAAGGGTGCAGTCACGCAAAAACGGGGTATGCTCACGTCCATGAACCTCCGCCATGCCGTCTGGATTGCCGCCGTCCTGCCCTTCGGGTCGGTGGTTCCGGACGAAGCGGGGAAAGGGCCGGACCGTCCCCGCGTCTTCCGCACCTTCATGCCGGACTCCGGCCCTTCGGCCTTCGCGGTGGAGCTGGCGCCCTCGCTGGCGCTTTGCTACGATCCCTCGCGCGGCGGGGTATGCCAGGTCTGGAAAGGCGGCGTCGATCTCTCGCCGACGCTGCGGGCGAAGATCAACGCGCCGGCGGCGGTCGTGGGCGAGACGTTCTACAACACGGCGCTGGCCCATCCGCTGCGCCTCGGCGATCCGTCCGCCGAGCCGGAGCATCGTTTCAAAGGCTACCGCTACGAGGCGGGAGCAGTCGTCTTCGAGTTCACCCTGCGCGGCCATCGCGTGACCGAGACACTGCGGACAGTCGAGGCGGGCTGCGGTCTCATGCGCGAGTTCGCTTTTCCCGTCGGCGGAGGCCCTGCCTTCCTGCGCGTCGAGGAGCAGGTGACCGCCGAGGTCCGCGTCGAGGGCGGCGCGGAGATCGAGCCGGGCCTGTGGCGCTTTCCCGAGGGAGGGAGGGCGGCGGTCCGCATCCTCCCAAAAACATCCGCGCCCTGACAATGTCCCGTTTCCTTTCCATCCTCCTTGCGCTGTCTGCGGCTTCCCTGCGTGCCGACAACACCTACGAGATCGAGGAAATCCCCTTGCCCGATGGGATGGTTCCGGAAATCTCCGCGGTCGCTTTCACCCCCGGAGGCAGCCTGGTGGTGGTGAACCGGCCCGGCGAAGTCTGGCTGACGCGCGATCCGGCGAAGGGACCGTGGCGGCGCTTCGCCTTCGGTCTGCACGAGCCGCTCGGGGTGCTGGCCCTGTCCGAAAACGAGATCTACGTGACCCAGCGGCCCGAGCTGACGCGGCTGCGCGACACCGACGACGACGGAAGCGCCGACCGCTACGAGACGGTCAACGACGACTGGTGCGTCACCGACACCTGGCACGAGTTCACTTTCGGCCTGCGCCGCGACCGCGAGGGAAATTTTCTCTTGGCCACCGGTCTGCCGGACAAGGCCGGGGCGATCAGCGAGCGCTACCCTCGCGAGCCACTCCGGTTTGACCCGGTCCACAAGGAGGCAAAACCCTCTCCGGGACGCTACGAGGGCTGGGTGCTGAAGGTCTCGCCGGGGGGCCGACTCCTCCCCGTCGCGAGCGGATTCCGCGCCGCCGCTGGCATCGGGCTGAGTCCCGACGGGGAGATCTTCGCCACCGACCAGCAGGGCGACTACATCGCCACGAGCACCCTCGTCCATGTACGGCCCGGTCGTTTCTACGGGCATCCGGCTTCGCTGAAGTGGAGGGACGACTACGTCGGCCCCGTCGATCTCGAGACCCTCGCGGCGATGCGCTCGCCCGAGGCCGTGGCCCTGCCCCATGGAGCCCTCGGCGGCAGTCCGGGCGAGCCGGTCTGGGACACCACGGGAGGGAAGTTCGGCCCTTTCACCGGACAGGTCTTCATCGGGGATTTCACCAAACTCATCAGCCGCGTCTTCCTCGAAAAGGTCGCGGGCGAGTTTCAGGGCGCGGCCTTCCCCTTTATTCGCGACGCGGTCGGGCTGGAGGCGATCCAGGCGAACAACGCCGGGAACAATCTGACCATCCCGGCGGGCAAGGACGGGTTGAAGTATTTCCGCGATGTGCCACCGCGATCCGGCACTCCTCTGCGACCCGGCAACATGCGCATGGCCTTCGCGCCCGACGGCAGCCTCTATGTTGGCCAGACCACGCGCGGCTGGGGCAGGGGCGACGGCCTCCAGCGCATCGTGTGGAGCGGCAGGACGCCGGTGGAAATCGAAACGATACGGCTCACGAACGATGGATTCCGCCTCACCTTCACCACCGCGATGGACCCCGCCCGACTCGCCGCCGCGAAAACTTGGCGGGTGGGCCGCTTCCGCTATCTCTACCTGCCCTCCGGCAGCCCGCGAACGGACGAGAGTCCCGTGGAAATCCTCGACCTCCGGATCGACAAAGCGGGTCGTGCCGTCGAACTCGTCCTCGCCGATCTCGAACCCGGTTACCTCTACGAGATTGAGCCCGAGGGACTGGTCTCGACCGATGGCCACCCGGTGGAGAATCCGCTCGCCTTCTACACCCTGAACCGCCTCCTCGACGGCCGCGCCTTCACCGGACCTCTCTCGGCCCCGCTCCGTCCCGTCGAGGAAAAGCGCGACGACACGCCGGATCCCGAGTCGGGTCGGCAGATCTACGCGACCTTCTGCGCCACCTGCCACCAGCCCGACGGCAGCGGCGGCGGTCTGCCCGGCGCACCCCAGCTCGCGGCGGCGAACTTCCGCCAGCGCGGTCCCGACGGACCTCTCGCGAAACCGAACGAGGCTCTGCTCAGGATCATCACCGAGGGCGCCGAAGGAAAGCCCATGCCGCCCTTCGGAGGTGTGCTCAAGCCGGGGCAGATCCGCGACGTGCTCGCCTATCTGCGGACGGCCTTCGGAGAGGCCAATGTGCCGTAAACTCAATCTGTGCCAGCTTTTGAAATCCACCATGGCCATGACAACTCGCCTTTTCCGACTCGCCCTCCTTTCTCTCGCCGCGGCCCTGCCGTGCGCGTCCACCCAAGCCGAGGACGCCCCGGCTCCCCGGATCAACCGCTTCGTCGAACGGATGGAGTCCGGCCAGTCGGCCTTCGGCGTCTTCGCCTCGAACATCTCCCTGCGGGCCGGGGCCACGATGGCCGCGAGCGGGCTCGATTTCGTGATCATCGACATGGAGCACTCGCCCTACGACCCGACGCGGCTTGAAGCCTATCTCGTCGCCATGACGAGCAAAGCCGATGTCCTCAAGCACGGCTTGCAGATGCGTACCGCCCCCTTCGTGCGCGTGCCTGCGGCTGGACGCGAGCAGCTCCAGTTTGTCATCAAGCAGGTCCTCGACCTCGGTCCCGTAGGCATCGTCGTGCCCCATGTCGACACGCCCGAGGACGCCCTCGCCATGGTGCGGGCCTGCCGCTTTCCGCAGTTGAAGGACGCGCCCGACCACGAGCCAAAGGGCTTGCGCGGCGTCGGCTACGGATGGGCGGCCCGGCAATGGGGGCTCTCCGGAGACGAATACGCCAGGCGTGCCGATCTCTGGCCGCTCGATCCCAAGGGCGAGCTGGTGCTGTGGGTCATGGTCGAGAGCGCCTCGGCCGTCGAACACATCCACGCCATTGCCGCGACGCCCGGTATCGGGGGGCTCTTTGTCGGCCCCTCTGATCTTGCCTTCTCCCTCGGCGTGCCCTTGGGCGATCCCGCTGTCGAGGCGGCCATCGGAAAAGTGATCGTCGCCGCCCAGGAGGCAGGCGTTCCTCTCGGCACTCTCTGCGGCGGGGACGAGGTGGAACGACGTCTCGCCCAAGGTTTCACTTTTCTCGCCGTCGGAGGCGACGGCAGTCTCTCCGGCCCGACGCAGGAGGCGGTAAAGAAAGGTCGGGCCTTCCAGAAAACGAAGTGAGACGAAGCCGATTCCCCCGCTTTTCTTCACGGTGTGACCTACACCCCTCTACTCGGAATCGGGGTCAGGAATCGGGAATCGGGGTCAGGGTACAACGTACAATCTTGAAAACCGACCCTTGCCACCCGTCAATATCTCATGTCTCGACAGGTCCGCATTGAATACGAGGGA
>CALDKL010000696.1 GCA_937898895.1 uncultured Verrucomicrobiae bacterium
TATTCCGCCTGCGTTCCGTGGCGTCTTTCAGGACCCTGGTCCGGTGATCCGCTCGGGACAGAACGTCGGCGAAACCATTTTCGGAATGCGGTGTTAGGAGTCCGAGATGAAGTTTCCCGTCCTGGCCCAGCGTGGTTTTCTTTCCGGTGTGTTCGCTCTCTCCGGGGTGGCGCACGCTGCAGAGCCGAATCACGAACCACTCGTCTTCTTTGAGCAATCGGTCCGCCCCCTGCTCGTGAAGCACTGCTACGAATGCCATTCGACGGAGTCGGAGAAGCGGAAAGGGGGGCTGCTGCTCGACTCGAAGGACGGCTGGATGGCGGGCGGTGACTCGGGCGAGGTGATCGAGCCCGGCCATCCCGAGCAAAGTCTCGTCATTGAGATGGTGCGCTACGAAAACCCGGATCTCCAGATGCCGCCGAAATATCGCCTCTCCGAGGAGGAGGTGGGAATTCTCGCGGAGTGGGTAGCCATGGGGGCACCGGATCCGCGCAGTGGCAAAGTGGTCGCAAAGACGCCCTCGATTCAGTGGGAAAAGGGGAAGGCGCACTGGGCATTCCAAGCTGTGAAAAATCCTGCCGTGCCTGAGGTGAAGAATTCCGCGTGGCCCAGGCGCGACCTCGACTGCTTTCTCCTCTCGAAAATGGAGGAGGCCGGGGTGAAGCCCGTCGCGGATGCGGACCGATACCGTTTGATCCGGAGGATCACCCTCGACCTGACGGGATTGCCTCCTACGGTCGAAGAAGTCGGCTCCTTTGTCCGTGATCCGTCGAGCGATGACGAGGCTCTCGCGAAAGTGGTCGACCGACTCCTCGCATCCCCCGGATTCGGGGAAAGATGGGGGCGGCACTGGCTCGATGTGGCCCGATACGCCGATTCCGTGGGGAAGACCAGGAACATTCCCTTTCCCTATGCCTGGCGATATCGGAACTACGTCATCGACGCCTTCAATGCGGACAAGCCGTATGATGAATTTCTGACCGAACAGATCGCAGGTGATCTCCTCGATGCCGACACTGCCGAGAGGCAGGCCGAGCACCTCATTGCGACGGGATTCCTCGCTCTCGGGTCGATGGATCTGAATGAGCGGGACCGCGAACAGTTTTTGCTCGACCGGATCGACGACCAAATCGATACCCTGGGGCGCGCCACGATGGGGCTGACCCTGGGATGCGCCCGTTGTCACGATCACAAGTTCGATCCGCTGGCGCAGACCGACTACTATGCCCTCGCCGGGATCTTTGCGAGCACGAAGACGCTCAGCGGACAGAGCAATCGCAAAGGAAACAGCAAGGAATATCACCAGCCGCAGTTGCTCGCCTCCCTCGATCTCGAGTCCGGAGCAGGGGTGGGACAGAGCGAGGGACGGGCGGCACGGGAAGCGGAGATCGAGTTTCTGGAGAATCGCCTCGAGGAACTTCGCAAAGCAGGCAAGGAGACTCCGGGGCCTGGGCGTCGCAAAGAGCTGAAACAGGAGTTTTTCCGAGTGCAAAAGCGCCTCAATGACCTGCGTAACGCGGATGGAGAAGGGGCGACCCTGGCGGCGGCCCCGCAGGGAAAAGGGAAGCGCAGGAAAGGCGATGGCCAAGTGGACCCGAACGCTCCGCTCGCGATGGCTGCCAGGGACGGAGCCGTCACCGATCTCGCGCTCCGCGTCCGAGGAGAGCCTGACCTGGTGGGAGAGATCGTTCCGAGGGCCTTTCCGGCGATGTTGCGACATGCCACCACTCCCAAGCTCGGGGAAGGGACCAGCGGACGGCTCGAACTCGCCGAATGGCTCGTCTCACCGGACCATCCTCTGACGGCCCGGGTCATGGCGAACCGGATTTGGGCGCACCTGTTCGGGCGGGGGCTCGTCGGTACGGTTGACAATTTTGGTCTGTCCGGGGAGGCGCCGACGCATCCGGAATTGCTCGATTCTCTCGCGAGTCGGTTTGTCGCGAACGGGTGGTCGGTGAAATCGCTCGTGCGCGAGATCGTGCTGAGTCGGGCCTATCGGCTCGGGACGGAACACGATGAGGGCAATGCCGCCCTCGACGAGGACAATCATCTGTATTGGCGGGCGAACCTGCGTCGGCTCGAGGCCGAGGCAATCCGAGATTCTCTCCTCGCGGCAGGCGATAGGCTCCCGGCCGATCGGCCCGCCGGGGCACCGAGCGGTGCGCTCGAGCGTCCCAATGCAAAGGGAAAAGGGAAACGGCGAGGCGGAGAGACGGATCCCATCGCCACTCCCGTCCGGAGTGTCTATCTGCCGGTGCTGCGGTCGAGGTTGCCAGGCATGTTCACCGTATTCGATTTCGCCGAGCCCGATCAGGTCAACGGGCAGCGGGATATCACCACGGTGCCACCCCAGGCGCTCTTTCTGCTGAACAATCCCTTTGTGGTCGAAGTCTCGCAGAAGGCGGCGGATCGCATCCTCGCCCAGGACCTCCCCGACGAAATTTCGCGGCTTCGGTATGCGTATGCCTATACCCTCTGTCGATACCCGACCGAGGCGGAGGCCGGACGCTGCCTCGCCTTTCTCTCAGAGGGCGGGGAGGATCGCGAGGCTTCGTGGACTGCCCTGGTGCAGGCGCTCTATTCCTCCGCCGAATTCCGTTACGTGCCCTGACCGTCCTTTGTTCTCTCCTCTCAACGACTCCTCCCATGAACCTCTGCCACAACTCCTTCGCTCCCTCGACCCGACGTGGTTTTTTGCAACACACCGCCGCTGGTTTCGGCTGGATCGCCTTCTCTGCGCTCCAAGCGGAGCTGACCCGGGCTGCGGGAGGGGCTCCCGGCGGGTTTACTTCGCCCTTGCTTCCAAAGGCTCCGCATTTTCCGGCGCGAGCGAAACGGGTCATCTTCCTGTTCATGCAGGGCGGGCCGAGCCATCTCGAGACGTTCGACTGGAAGCCCGATCTGAAAGCGCATGGGGGCAAGACCGACGGTGGAGAGGGAAAATCGGGAACACTCCTCGCTCCGCAGTTCGACTTTTCTCCCCAGGGAAAGAGCGGTCTTCCGATCAGTTCGCTGTTTCCGGAACTGAGTCGCCATGCCGACGATCTGTGTCTGCTCAATGGCATGCACACCTCGAATGCAGCACACCCGCAGGCCACCATCGCCCTGCACACCGGCAGCACCAATTTCGTCCGCCCTTCGCTCGGCTCATGGGTCACCTACGGCCTTGGGTCCGAGAGCCAGGATCTCCCCGGGTTCGTCACGATCAATCCGGTGGGGCAGGGAGGGGCACAGAACTATGGATCGTCGTTTCTTCCGGCCTCCTTCCAGGGCACCCGGGTCGATCTGGAATCCGGCGGTATCGCCGATATCCGGAATCGCCATCTCAGCGAAGGACGGCAGCGTGCCCAGATCGACCTGATCCAGGAAATGAACCGCGACCTGCTTGCGGCCCAGCCCGGCAATCCGGAACTCGACGGCGTCATCCAGTCTTTCGAACTCGCCTATCGGATGCAGACATCCGTGCCTTCGGTTCTGAATCTCGAGGCGGAAAAGCCCGGCGTGCTCGCTCGCTATGGCATTGGTGAAGGGGCTACCACCGATTTTGGCACCCAGTGTCTCATGGCCCGACGCCTCGCCGAGGCCGGAGTGCGCTTCATCCAGGTGAGCCGGGGCGGCTGGGACCAACATCGTGACCTGAAGGAAAAACTGGCCGAAAACGCCGCTGCGATCGACAAACCCATCGCGGCCCTGCTCCAGGATCTGAAAGATCGAGACATGCTCAAAGACACCCTCGTGCTCTGGGGAGGCGAATTTGGACGCAGTCCACAGGATCAGGGCAACGGCGGCGACGGGCGACGTCACAACAACCAGGGATACTCCATGTGGATGGCCGGCGGCGGGGTGAAGGGGGGGCTTCGCTACGGCTCCACCGACGAGATTGGCGGGGTTTCCATTGATGGAAAAGTCGGCACTCACGACCTCCATGCCACGATTCTGCATTTGTTGGGATTGGATCACACAAAGCTCACCTATCGCTACGCCGGGCGCGACTTTCGCCTCACCGATGTCTACGGGGAGGTGGCCAAAGAGATCCTGGCGTGAGCGATCGAGCGGGGGATGCCCGTCGCGTCTTCGCGATCCCCGAGACGGTTTTTCCGCTGGACTCGCTCCGCTGGACTCGCAAATGGGAAAACCCAATTTGTGCGGGAATCTGCCCGCCACTACAACAAGCGGCCTTTGCCGTGGCCGACTCCCGGCTACAGACGCAGGTAGATCTTCCTGCGGTGCATCCACCACACCACCAGCCAGAAGACCAGAGCGGGCAGAATCGCCTCCATGATCGGTTTTGTCGGCCCGGAAAAGAGTCCGTCGGGCAGGTGGATTTTCAGTTGGGACAGCGTCCAGCCCTTCGCGAGTTGTCCCATCACGTACAGCGTCAGCGGATTGAGCCCCGCCACAACCAGCGGGAAACTCCAGTGCTGCCACCCTTTCAGGTCGATCAGGAGATAGAAGAGTGCCAACATCAGCACCCCATACGCTCCGCTGAAGAGCATCCACGACGGGGTCCAAAGGCGTTTTACGATCGGGCAGATCGTCACCCCAAGGAGGACGGCGACCCCCAGCATCAACACGGCGGCAACGAGCATCCGACGCACTTTCTGTGCGGGCGGCACCTCTTCCCGACGCAACAGTTCTCCGCAGAGGAGGCCCGCCAGCATGGTGACAAAAGCCGGGACGAAATTCAGGGTGGTGTATCCACCGGAGTTGCCCGCAAACGGTTCGCTGCGGGGGAAGCAATTGAGAAACCACCCGTCGAAAGCTGCTGCCACGTTCGTATGGATTGACCAGTGACCGAAAAAACCCGGCAGAACCCCCGTTGTGCCCGCCGCCGCAGCGGCGGCGTTTGCCTCCGGCACCGGATACAGCGCGAAGGCCACCCAGGTCAGCGCCAGCACGGCGATCCCTGTGAGCACCTGCACACGCGCCCCGCGTCCGACGAGCAGCAGCAGAAAGGGATAGCCCAGCCCGATCTGGCAGAGCACATTCACGAAAATCCAGTTCGTCTCCTTCGCTGAAGCGGACGAGAGGAAGACCCCGAGGAGAATCAGGAAGAGGGCCCTCGACCAGGCATGGGCGACGAGCCGCCCCCGGCTTTGCCCCAGGGCTGCCCGTTTTGAAAACGAGT
>CALDKL010000697.1 GCA_937898895.1 uncultured Verrucomicrobiae bacterium
GAAAGAGGAGCCTGCGCACGCTCTTCGGCTTCCCCCCGCTGGCGGCGGAGGTCGTCGATGGTCTCCCGCTGGACAATCCCGGCGACCCCGGAAACGGGCGGCACCGCTCGCCCGGACGAGGCGGCTCCCTCAGGTGGAGGAGGCGGCGGCGGCTTCATGCGGCCACCTCCTCTCCCTTCCCGCTCTCAGCGAGGATCGCGTCTCGATAATAACCGGGAAGGCAGCTCAACTCCTCGTGAGTGCCGATAGCGGCGATCCGGCCATGTTCGAGCACGACGATCCGGTCGGCGCGGCGCACCGTGCTGAAGCGGTGAGCCACGAGAAAAGTGGTGCGCCCGGCCATGACCCGATCCATTGCCTCGAGAATCTCATGCTCGGTCCCTGCATCGACCGCCGCAGTGGGGTCATCGAGGATCAAAATGGCCGGATCGAGGAGAATGGCGCGGGCCAGGGCGAGACGCTGCCGCTGGCCACCGGAAAGATTGCCGCCGTTCTCATGCAAGAGCGTGTCGTAACCCGCCGGAAGTTTTTCGATGAACTCGTGAGCCGCCGCGAGCCTTGCGGCCTGTTCGATCTGCTCGCGCGTCGCCGTGGGATTCCCGAAAGCGATGTTTGCGGCGATGGTGGCACTGAAGAGGAAACTCTCCTGAAACACCAGCCCGACCTGCCTGCGCACATCGTCGAGCCTCCAGTCGCGCACATCCCGACCATCAAGGAGGAGGCGTCCGGCATCGGGATCGTAAAAGCGAGGGATGAGCTGGATCAGGGCCGTTTTCCCCGCCCCGGTCGGACCGACGATCGCGATCTTTTCACCAGCCGACACGGTGAGGGAGAGGTCGTGGAGCACCGTATTCTCGGGCTTGAAACGGAAAGCGACGTGCTCGAGCACCACCTCGCCGCTGGCCCGCGCAAGCGGAACCGCGTCGGGTCGGTCGACGATCCCTGGCTCGGCGTCGAGGATCTCGTACACGCGATCCGCTCCGGTGAGAGTCTGCTGGAGGCTGTCCGCGACGGTTCCGACTGCCGTGACCTGCGCATTGAGTTGCTGGAGGATGCCCGCAAACAAAATAAGGCCCGTGCCCACGGGAATCTCCCCCTGGATCGCGAGCCATCCTCCGTAGCCTAACAAAACCGCCATCCCGAACTGATTCAGCAGCGAGACGAGAGGGTGAAGGATGGTGAGTTTTCGAAAGACCTCGCCTTTTTGATCGCGCACGTCGGCATTGACCTCGCGAAACCGGCCCTCGGCCCAGCCTTGCAGTCCGAAACTCTTCACCACGCCCATGCCGCGGGCAAGCTCCTCGAAGACGAGGACAAGTCGGTCGACGCGCTTGCGATTCTCCTCGTAGTCGGGTCGGAGCCATCGGGAGAATACGATCACGAGGAATCCCAACACGGGCAAAAAGGCGAAGCAGGCGAGCGTGAGCCCGAGGTGGATCTTCGCAAGACAGATGACATAAAAAACCGTGGCGAGTCCGACATTGAGCGACTGCACCGCAACCCCGTCGATAAAAAGACGCACCGACTGAGTGTCGCCGGTGACTCGATTGATGAGGGAGCCGGTCGCGTTTGCATCGAAGAATCGGAAGCTCATTCGCTGCATCTTCGCATAGATCGCGGAGCGCAGCTCGACGACGATCTGACCCTGGCCGAGGCGGTTGGTGGTCGTGGCCGTGAGATAGGCGAGCCAGGCACGCAGGGCCGCTGCCCCGAAAATCCAGGCTCCCAGGGCGATGAGCACAGTCCGTGGTGTCCAGCCCTCCGGAGGACGCCAGCCGAATGGAAATTTCGCGGGGGGCGACTCCGGCTGCACTTGTTCGCGCAGGAAATCCACCGCCACCCCGACGCCTCCGAGTCCAGCCAGGCCAAGGGCGAGCAGGGCGACATTCAGCAAGACCAGTCCGAACGCCCCCCAGCCGTAGCGCATCGTCAGCCGCGCAAGGCGCGAGAGCAGGTATCGCTGACGGAGAGCAGACTCGCGTGCCGCACTGGCGGGCGGAGCCGGGGAAGACGGGGGCATGGGAGGGAAGTCTGGAGGAACGGAGATCGCCACAATGTAGCCGGAATGGGATGAGGGAGTAAGGAAGTTTCGAAAGCAGATGAGGCGGAGTCTGTCATAACCGAGGATCACCCCTGAAAGAAGCGCGATCAAACATTGGAGCGGCCATCGGCTATAGAGCAATAGAGGGACAGGAAAATAAATGTTCTCTTGTTGATTGCACATGGTATGAACTCTCTTGGTTTCCCCCACCGATCAATCAGATCGATGATTTCTTTCACCATGTGTACCGAAGAACTTCTCGGAATCAGTCGATCCTTGTATCACCTCATGTTCCCCCTGACTGTTCTGCGGTTGATCTACGAAGCGCGAACTCGGAACGGCGGTGTCCAACCACCATTCTCAAGACGTTTGACCACAAGATACGTTCCGATATTTCACGATCCCCCTGGAGCCGTCGGGGGACATCCTGTCCCAAGGAAAAGCGATTCGAATCAAAACGGAGAGGCCTCGGCAAAAAACCGTCGAAACCGAATGAAAAATGTGACCTCTCAAAACCGTCCGAGCCAATCTCATGGCAGTGAGGCGGGATCCCTCCCGATTTCTCTCCTTGTCGAAAGCAGGTCGATACGACACACTTCTGACGTGTTCCAAGTCATCTTCAACGAAATCAGTGCGGCGGAAATCTCGCAGCTCCCCACGCTCGAGCAGCTCGATGTGCTCAACGAATTCCAGGTAAAACCGGAGGATCTCGAAGGCATCGAAGACAATCCGGCGAGCGCCCGATTCGGGCAAATCGAACGCGACGGAAAAAAACTCTACCGCTACCGCGCCAGCGACGTCCGAATCTATTTCGAGGTATCGAAAGACCATCGATCCGTCGTCGTCCATCGTGTTCTCAGCAAGAATACGTTTCAGGATTTTCTCTTCCGCGCCAATCTGCCGGTGGGCGACGACGACACCCTCGCCCAATCGAGGCAATTCTGGGCGCTGATCGAGGAAGGAGAACGGGCCAGGCGAATTTGAGTCCGCCTTGTTTTCATCCCCTCCACATGACTCGCGACTTTCCCGCCGCCCTCGAGACCGACGAGACACTCCGCCGAGCCTCGTTCCCGGCCTGCCGAGACCGGATCTTTTTCGCGCATGCGGCAGTGGCCCCGATTCCGCAGGTCGCGGTGACAGCGATGGAAGATTTCAACCGGGCCTCGGCCACCGGCGAGCTTGACTACGGAGAGGTCTTTCTCAAACGCATGGACCGCATCCGCAGCGCGGCGGCCCGTCTTTTGGGAGGCTTGCCGGAAGAGTTCGCTCTCCTCGGCCCCACCAGCCTCGGACTCAGCCTGGTCGCCAACGGACTCCCCTGGCACGTCGGAGACGAGATCGTGACCTATCTCGACGACTACCCGGCCAACGTCTACCCCTGGAAACAACTCGAGCGCCTCGGCGTCCGCATCGTTTCCCTCCGGCCCCGCGAAACGGGGGCCATCACGCCGGAACTCGTCCGCAGCGCAATCACCCCGCGGACAAAGCTCCTTGCCCTCGCCTCGTGCCATTTCCTGACCGGCTACCGTCTCGACCTTGCCGCCGTCGGTGCGATGGCGCGCGAGCACGGGATTCTGTTCTCGCTCGACGCCATCCAGACTGCGGGTGCCTTTCCCACCCCGGTGGAGGAAGTCGATTTCCTTTCTGCCGATTCGCACAAATGGATGCTCGGCCCTTCCTCGGCCGGGGTCGTCTACGTGGCGAAAGGAAGACAGGAATCGCTCCGCCCAAGTCTCTACGGGGCCTGGAATGTCATCTCACCCAACTTCATCACCCGCGACGAGATCGTGTTTGAGTCCGGGGCGCGGCGCTACGAGCCCGGGGTTCTCAATGCTTCGGGATTGCTCGGCATGGAGGCGTCCATCGATCTGCTCAGCGGCATTGGTCTCGACCGGGTTGCGGCCCGCCTTCTCGAACTGAAAGCCCATCTCTGTGAAGGCCTCGACTTGCTTGGGCTGCGGGTGATCGGCCCGCGCGAGGGGGCTGCGGCATCGGGCATCACCACCTGCACCGATCCGGAGCGCCCCAATCGGATCGGCGACCTGTATCATCACCTCCTGCGTTCTGGCATTGTCGCCAGCTATCGTCACGACCGCGAAGGCAGGCCCTATTTGCGATTCAGTCCCCATTTTTACAACACCCATTCCGAAATAGACCAGGTTTTACAGGCAATGCACGAGATGCCGACTTGACAAAATCACCGGGTCTCTCGAAGGCAGCCCGTTTTTTTCGCTGGAAACCGGGACTTTTCTGCGTCACGATTCCGACCCGGGCGATCCGTCTCGGACCAGACCCGCACCATCAATCCAACCGAGAGGGCCAAGCACCGTGGACTTCAGAGAAATCAAACGCATCGTCGAGCTCATGGACCAGCATGGGCTCTCCGTCTTCAAGCTCGAGCAAGGGGAGACCAAGCTGGAACTCAAGAAGGGTGGCGACCTCGATGTCAAGGCCATCCAGAGTTGGCTTGCTTCGGCTCCGGCCCCTCATTACGCTCCCGCCTATCACCCCGGCCACGGTGCTGCCACCGCCGGTGCTCCGGCCACGGCTCCCGCCGCCGAAGCCGGATTGCCCGCGAACGTGAAAGAGATCACTTCCCCCATGGTGGGCACCTTCTATTCCGCCTCCTCGCCCGAGGCCGACGCTTTCGTAAAAGTTGGTACAAAAATCTCCGCCGACAGCACCGTCTGCATCATCGAAGCGATGAAGGTGATGAACGAAATCAAGGCCGATATCTCCGGCGAAATCATCGAGGTGCTCATCGAAAACGGCACTGCCGTGCAGTACGGCGAACCGCTCTTCCGGGTGAAGACGGCCTGATCCTCCCTCCACTCCATGGTTTCGAGTCCGGCCCGGACTCGGAACGACGCGACCCGCCATGTTCAAAAATATTCTCGTAGCGAACCGCGGCGAAATTGCCCTGCGCGTCATCCGCGCCGCCAAGGAACTCGGCGTCCGCACCACAGCGGTGTATTCCGAGGCCGACGTTGATTCCATGCACGTCCATCTCGCCGATGACGCAATCTGCATCGGTCCGGCGAAAAGTTCCGAGTCATACCTGAACATGCAGGCGATCCTGTCGGCCGCCGAGATTGCGAATGTCGACGCCATCCACCCAGGCTACGGGTTTCTCTCGGAGAATCCCCGTTTCGCTGAACTCTGCGAGAGTTGCAACGTCAAGTTCATCGGCCCTTCCGCCCGCGTCATCTCCCTGATGGGCGACAAGAACCAGGCCCGTGCCACTGCGACAAAGTATGGCGTGCCCGTCACGCCCGGGTCGGAGGGCATCGTCGGGACCGAGGTGGAAGCACTCCGGGTGGCTGAACAAATCGGCTTCCCCGTAATGATCAAAGCCACCGCCGGCGGAGGCGGGCGCGGCATGCGCCCCGCCCTGAACAAAGCCAGCTTTATCAGCGCGTTCCACGCCGCCCGGACCGAAGCCCAGGCATGCTTCGGCTGCCCCGATGTCTATATCGAAAGACTCGTGCAGAATCCGCATCACGTCGAATACCAGATCGTGGCCGACAGCCACGGCAACGTGAAGGAACTCGGCGAGCGCGATTGTTCGATGCAGCGCCGCAATCAAAAGATCATCGAGGAGACGCCCTCCCCGCTTCTCACTCCAGGCCTGCGCCAGCGTATGGCCGAGGCCTCCGAGTCGCTCGTCAAAAACATCGGATACGAGAATTGCGGAACGATCGAATACCTCGTCGACGAGCAGGAGAATTTCTATTTCATGGAGATGAACACCCGCATCCAGGTGGAACATCCCATCACCGAAGAGGTGCGCGGCTGCGATCTCATCAAGGAGCAGATCCGCATCGCCGCCGGCCACACCCTCTCCGACCACGTCGTCTACAGCCAGCCGCGCGGCCACTCCATCGAATGCCGCATCAATGCGGAGGATCCCTACAACAACTTCGCGCCCAGCCCCGGCAAGATCAATCTCTTCTACGCTCCCGGCGGTCGCGGTGTTCGCGTCGACACGCACGTGTACAGCGGATACGAAGTCCCGCCGAACTACGACTCGATGATCGCAAAACTCATCGTCACCGGTGCGACCCGCGAGATTGCGATCGCGCGCATGCTCCGTTCGCTTCGTGAATTCGTGGTGCGCGGGATCAAGACGACGATCCCCTTCCAGGTTTCCATTCTCGAGCACGCCGCCTTCCGCAACGGCGATTACAACATCGGATGGGTCGAGGGCTTCCTCGCCTCCCAGCCGACTCCGCCCGAACTGCCTTATTTCATGTCGGAGGACTGAAGAGGGTGGGGTGCGCGATCACACCCTGTGCAACTGTCTGCGACTCTGCCCTCAGCTCACCGGGCGCGGCATTTCGACGCGGTACAGACCAAATTCCAGCGAATCATCCGCCACTGCGGTGAAGGGAAAGGTGTGGCTGACACTGTCGGCCGTGGCGGCGGAGACGGTGAGCCGATTCTTTTGTCGGCGTCCGGCGGTGCGCACCTTTCCGGCAACTTCGACAATGCCGCGCACCGATTCAAAGTCGAGCGCATCGACGCCGCTTCCCGAACGAACCCGCGCCGTGCCGGTGTGAATGCCGATCTCGAGGAAGATGGGCAGACTGGTCTCAACCTTCCATTCCCGAAGGAGGCGATCGAGTGCGTTTTGCATGGCGAGGGCGGCCTGGATGGAAAGACGTTCCTGATGAGGTTCCTCGTGAGTCGCGCCAAAGACGGCGATGACACTCTCGTCCGTCGATTTTTCAAGAGACCCCTGGTGGCGCAGGATGAGGTCGATCATCGTCGAAAAATATTCATTCATCAGGGCGAAGACCCGCTCTCCGCCCAAACGAGTCGAAAGCTGCCCGAAACCACAGAGTTCGGCGACAAGCACGGTGACTTTCCGGGGAGAGCCTTCCCCTGCCTCGTCGCTGTCCGTTCCGAGTTTGCTGTCGGCGGCTTGGGAACGCACGTAGTGTACGAGAG
>CALDKL010000698.1 GCA_937898895.1 uncultured Verrucomicrobiae bacterium
TGCATTCTCCAACAAGACCCTGTCGAGAGCAGCGAGGGTGGCCCGGTATTCGTCACCACTCCTCTCGAGATAGATTCGTTCCTCCATCCCTTTGGTATTTTCGTTAGGAAGGAAAGCCGCGTCGCGTTCGGCGAATTGCGTCGTCGCAAAGACGGCCTGGATCGCATAATAATCGAGCGTCGGCACGGGATCGAACTTGTGATCGTGGCAGCGGGCGCACTGGAGGGAATGGGCGAGGAAGGTCTCGCCGATGCTGTTGGTCACATCGTCGAGAAAGCGCTGCCGTGCGATCCTGGGCACTTCCATGCCGGTCAGCTCCCACGGCCCCATCCGGAGAAAACCGGTCGCGATGAGCATCTCGGGATTCTCCGGATCGATCTCGTCCCCGGCGATCTGTTCCCGGATGAAGCGGTCGTATGGCTTGTCCGCATTGAAGGCTCGCACCACGTAGTCGCGGTAGCGCCAGGCGTTGCCGCGCTCGAAATCATTGGCGAAACCGCTGCTGTCGGCGTAGCGGACCACGTCGAGCCAATGCTGTGCCATACGCTCTCCGTAGTGAGGCGAGGCCAGCAAACGATCCACCAGCGTGCGCACGGCACCCGCCGCATCGCCGGAATACTCGGTCTCGAAAGCGGTGATCTCTTCCGGCGTCGGAGGCAGCCCGGTGAGATCAAAGGTGGCGCGCCGCAGAAAAGTGGTTGCCTCCGCCGGAGGAGCCGACTTTACCCCGGCAGGAAGGTGTCTCGCGAGAAGGGCATCGACGGGGTGGCTCTTTCCCTTGGAAAGATCCTCACTCCATGACTCGCCGGATTGCGGAACCGGTTTCTTCACCGGCTGATAGGCCCACAATCCTTCCGGCAGATACTTCCGCTGAGACCATTCGGGAGAAAGCCCGCCCGCCGTTTTGATCACCACCCCATCTCCGGCCTCCCAACCTTTCTCGTGGGCGGCAGCAATGTCCCGGACTCTCGCATCGTCCGGCCAGGGTGCCCCGGCGGCAATCCATTCGCGGATCAGGGCAAGCTGCCCCTCATCGAGCCGCTCCGCCTCCTTCGGCGGCATCGCCTCCCAGTCCTCGCGCAATCGGGTGGCCGCGAGATAGAGCGGACTTTCCTCCGGCTGCCCGGGAACGAGTCCGGGCAAACAGCTCTCCCCTCCCCTGAGTGCCGCCTCGAGCGAACGCAGGTCAAAGCCACCCTTGATCTTTTCCTCATTGCGACCGTGACAGGAGAGGCACTTTTCTTCCAGCAAGGGGAGGATTCGGCGCACGAAGAGTTGTTCCCCTTCCGTGCCCTCGGCGCGCAGCCCCGACCCGACGAGAGCAAACAGCCAGGCCGCAGCGATGGAGAAGGCAACGCGAGGCCGCAGCGGGAGGGATTCGATCAGACCACCTTTCATACTGGACTTTTTCTCGGAGGATCGCCCCTCTGCGGCCGCTCGCGGCGATGGTGCGAGTCAGGGCTTTCGGGTCTTCTCCCTGACCTTCTCCCTGGGTTCGGAAAACGCCTGCACGGGGAATCGCTCGCGCAACTGCCTGCCGAGGGTTGCGAGCGTCTCAGCGTGCGCCGGATCGGCGGCGAGGTTGCGGTCGTTCTGCAAATCATCGGATACCCGATAGAGTTCGCGCTCGGTGGGCTGACCTGGCTTGGTCCATTCGACATACCGCCAATCCGTCGTCCGCATGGCCACCCCCAGGTACCCACTTTTCGGATACCAACTGAAGGCGGCCTCGTTGACGACTTTGGCAGGGTCCTCGAGCACCGGTCGCAGACTGCGTCCCTCGAATCCGGGATGGGCCGGCAATCCGCAGAGATCCGTCAGGGTCGGCGCGAGATCGACCGCCTGTGCGAGGGCCTCGGTGTGCAGCCCGGCAGTGCGCTGACCGGGGGTGGCGATGAGGAGACAGTTGCGCGTGGCACCTTCGTAATTGTTGTGTTTTGCGCCCCACCAAGTGTGTTCACCCATGTAATACCCGTGATCGCTCCAGAACACGACGACGGTGTTTCGGGAAAGGCCCGTCTCGTCGAGGACGGCAAGCAGTTTTCCAACCTGGGCATCGACATAGCTGATCGCGGCGAGATAGGCCCGGAGACAGGCGCGCTTGAAGGCCTCCGGCAACTGCTCGCCCGGCACCTGGGGAACGTCGCGATACCAGAAAAAATCGTTGCCACTCTTCGCCGCAAATTCCGGAGCCCCCGTCGGCAAAAACTCATTGCGGGCGAGAGGCAGGCTCGCCGGATCGTATAGATCAAAATATCGTTGGGGCGCAATCCACGGCACATGCGGGTTCGCGAATCCCACGCCCAGGAAAAAGGGCTGTTCGGGATGTTTCGCATACTCGCGCAACTGTGCGACAGCGTGAGCTGCGGTATCGCCATCGAGCAGATCTCCGTCTTCGCACGCGACCGCCTCGAAGGGAGGGATCGCCGCGAGGCGCGAGCCCTTGCCCTTTTGCGGAACCTCGATCCCTTTCGCCTTTGCCTCGGCCAAATAATCCTCGACCGCCTTCCGCGTCGCCTCACTCGTACGCGGTTTCTTGCTTTGCCAGGCGGGGACGGTCCAGGAGGCATCGTCGTCGATCCCGACGTGATAGATCTTACCGAGGCTGCGGGTGTCGTATCCGTGATTCTTAAAATGCTGCGGCAGCGTGGTGATCTCGGGCATGGTCTCGCGCAGGGAGCGCCCGATTTCGAAGATGCCGGTGGTGGTCGGGTAGCGCCCGCTCAGCATGGAAATGCGCGAAGGCGAGCACAGGGCCTGCTGCACGAAGCTGCGATTGAAGACGAGGCCGCGTTTCGCGAGCGAATCGATGTTCGGCGACTTCACCACGGCATCGCCGTAGCAGCCGAGTTGCGGACGCATGTCGTCAGCGGCGATGAAGAGGACATTCCACTTTTCCCCCGCGTGCGTGAATCCAAGGAAGAGAATCGGCAACAAAAATCGAAAAGCTCTCATCACTCAGGGGATCGACCACAACAATCCTATCCTGACAGAAGGGCTCGCCCGGTTCCAGTCTCATTTGTCCGCGGCGCTCCTACGTTCATGCGCCATCCCGTCTTTCCCCGGCGGATCTCGTGCCGTCGGCCTTTGCGAACGAGAGAGCTTTCGGGCATGTGGAAGACACTCGGGAAAGCACTCCTCCCTGCCTTGGCTGCGCGGCGGAAACGGTGACTCCGAAAGATCCCGGAGAATGTGGTATTGGCATCCCTTTCTTAGGGTCGTCTGGAAAGACCGGGGAGCCTCCCTCCCCGGCCCTTCCGCAGATCGACTCAGAAGGCCAACTGCCACCCGGCATACAAGGTCACCTCCCGGTCCAACTGGACGCCATTGACATCCTGATACACGGGGGTCAAGACCTCAATCGCAAAGCGCTGCCCTTCCCAGGCTCCGCCCGGGCTGAAACTCAGACCGGTGCCCAGCTCGAGCCGATCCCCGCCGTAGTTGGATGGAAAATCGGGAGGAGAGCCACTATGGTGCGGCGCGTTGTAACGCCCCTGAATAGCACCTTCATGACGCCAGGCAATTCGGCCCGAGACACTCACCTTCTCGGACAAATCGGTCGAGAGCCAAGCGGTGGTATCGAGCGCGTCCCCGAGCCGGTATCCGCTCGCGTTCGCATCCTCCATCCGCCAGGTGATCAGTGACTGGGCACCCCAGTTCCAATTGCCGGATTGGCCCGTGTAGGTCAGCCCCGGCTGGAGATCCCAGGTGCCCGACCCAAGCTGCATCATATAGTGGGTCAGTTTCCCTTTGTGCATTCCGTCGACGGAACCTGTTGGCATGCTCAACCCCAGATTGAACAGCACCTGATGAGCTTCACTCGAGCCGATCACCGGCAGCATGGCAGCGAGCAGGGTATCCCCCCAACCCGCGACACCGTGCGAATGCACCATGGGCATCGCCATCCCGCCCGCTCCGGGAGCAGCGCGCATCTCCATCGTCATGTTCATCTCCATATACATCGGCATCAGCATCAAGGTCAGCCAGTCGGTCGGCGCATACATCAACTCGATCATTTGCATGGACATATCCATTTCCAGAGGGATCGCCATGTAGGGCATCCCCATCGGCGACTGAATGCCGAATCCGCTCCCGTTGGAGATCGTCGATGAGCCCTGCCTCAATCCTTCCTCGTGAGACCAGGAAAACCGATAGCCCAGCATGAGGTCGCCGGCCGGGTGAAGGTGATCGTACATGACGCCGATCGGCGCGTGGGCCATGTCATGGCAATGAGATTCGCCGGTCGAGTCACCCGTCGAACCATCGCCAGGATCGTTTGTGTCGCCCGCTCCCACGAATGGCGACGCCGCCAAGAGGGATATCCAGAAACAAGAGAGTAAAAAATGCGTTTTCATGAACTGTGAATAAAAGAAATAAGATGTTGAATGGAGTGATTGAAATCAGACAAAGGAAAGGCGGACCTCCGTTTCCCCTTTTCCTGGGTTCGATGGTGCTTCCGGGCACTCTTCTCGAACCGAAGGCAACCCGACTGGCCCGCCCCAAGTGAAACTCACCGATGGGATCGGTATAGACCCAAGTTCACCACGCCGCCGAGTCGGCAATCGAGAGATCAGGAGCACGCTCTTGCCTGCACCGTTCGCGAGAGAACGCAGGCGTTGGGTCTTCGTTAGGCTGCCAGCCAGGGTTTCAGACTGCGAACTCGGGCGGAGGGCCGGGAGGTGCGGGACGATCCAGGCCATTGCCGAGCCAGGGCCTGCGCCCCGAGAGAAGACCCAACAGATGAGTGGGCGGGATCACTCGAAACGCCCGACAATCCACCGATGCCAGTCGCAGCACCTCGGATTCGTCGTTGCCTCGCTTTGGCTCCTCGGAGGAGCTTTGCGACTCCGTGCTTGCCTCTCGGGTCACGAGGCACCGCTCACAATACCGCGCTCCCGTGACGACTTCTTTGGCAAATCGGGAAAAGGACAGGCGCTCTCCCTCCTCCGCACGGTCGCAGAGCATGATCGCCCACGCTCCCACCTGCATCGCCGGCAGGTGAATTCCCGCAGTAGCGAAGGCGGCGCACAACAAAAAGAACCTAGTGAAAACAGGAGACACCTCTCCGCACCTTTGCCGCACGGGTCAAGCCGGTCAAGGCCGAATTTCGGTACCCAATCCAATGAAGCGATGGGGATGGGGCGAGGAGCGAATCCGCCCCCCCCCCCCCCCCCCTCGCCTATTCGGGAATCGGATCGCTCCGTTTCACCGTGGCCCCCTCCCAGATCGCTTCCCCGGAGTCTGCGTCGTAGGTGAGGACGCGGCTGGCGCTGTTCGGCGCGGGAGAAAGGTCGATTTTGGGAAGCCATTTCCTGTGCTCTGCAATCACCCCCGCGTTCGCCGGATCGGCCGCGAGATTGGTCCATTCGTTAGGGTCCCTGCGCATGTCATAGAGTTCCTCGCTGCCATCGGCATAGCGGATGTAGCGCCAATTCTCGGAGCGGACTCCGTGATTGCCCTGGTTGTGGCTCGTGACGGCGGGCCGCGTGCGCTCGCTCGTCGCGTCCCGCAACAGCGGCACGAGACTGATTCCTTCGAGATCATCGCGGGCGGGCAGCCCGGCCAGTTCAATCAGGCTCGGGTAGAGGTCGAGCAACTCGACCGGCCGAGTGCACCGTTGTCCCGAGGTCACCCCGGGGCCCGCGAAAATCAGGGGCACTTTCGTCCCCCGATCCCAGAGGGTGTTCTTGCCGGTGATTTCTTTTTCGCCGAGGTGCCATCCGTGATCGCCCCAGACGACGACGACGGTGTTCTCCTCGATCCCCTTCTTTTTCACCGCCTCGAGAATGCGCCCGATCTGCGCGTCGGCGAAACTGGTGCAGGCCAGGTAGCTGCGCACGAGATTGCGCCATTGTCCGTTTTCCTCGACCCACTTCAGGCGGGGCTCGGGAAGGCTCCAGTGGAGATACCAGGAAAAGCGGGGGGTATCGGCGCGGTCGTTCCTTTGTATGATTGGCAGGACGCTGTCGTCGTCCGGATAGAGATCGAACCACTTCTGCGTCGCGTAACAGGGCACATGCGGAAGAAAGAATCCCGCAGCGAGGAAGAAGGGCTGGTTCGCCGGCATCGCTTCGATCTGCTCCACCGCCCAGCTCGCGACCTGGTAGTCGCCTTTCTGCGAGTCATCGTTGTCCGGTGGCCAGACGCCCCAGTCCATCGCGGGATGATCCCCCATCGGAGCGGGTGGAATCAGCTTCCGCGGCGGCTTTGGGCCAATCCCGGGATTCGGCCCGCGCACCTGGAACTCCACCGGCACCCCGGCGGCGGCGACGGCCCTCGCCCCCCGTCCCTGCCCTTGTCCCGGCGGATTGCCTTTCCCCTTTCCTTTTCCGTTCCCTTTTGCATCCGTCCCCGGAGCCCCTGAACCGGTGTGAAAGATCTTGCCCACGGCGAGAGTCTTGTAGCCGTTCGCAGCAAAGTGCTGCGGCAGGGTGACGCGGTGTTCAAAGCCCGGCACCGTTCGAAACCACGGAGAAAGTCCGTAGATGCCCGTGGTGGTGGGACGCAACCCGGTGAGCAGGCTGGTCCGCGACGGATTGCAGAGAGGGGCGTTGCAAAACGCATTGTGGAAACTCGTTCCGCGAGCGGCCAGCCCGTCGAGATGCGGCGTCTTCGCCAGGGGATGTCCGCCGAGATGCCCGATCCAGTCGTTCTGATCATCGATCGCGATAAATACGACATTCGGTTTCCCTGCCTGGGCCGGAACGACGGTGGCGCACAGACTTGCGAGGAGGACGGGAAAGAGGGTCTTCATGGTGTTTTGACAGGGTTCACCGGCAACGGGGCAGGCTCGAAATCTCCCGGTTCGACCCATCCCGCTTTCGAGCGATCGAGTTCGCCATTGGTGAATCGTTCGTAAAATTGTCGGATGGCTCCGTTGGAGACAGGGTATTCATCGAAGAGATGCCCCTGCCCGAACATGCGCGGATCCCCCTGTTCCTCAAGGCGGGCAGTCATCTCGGCCTCGAGTCGGATCGCAATCTCGCGATGCTC
>CALDKL010000699.1 GCA_937898895.1 uncultured Verrucomicrobiae bacterium
CGAATCCCACTGCGACGGGGACCTCCGTGTGGGCCTTGATCGCAGCGACGTGTTCTGCGATTCCTTCTGCGAGAGAGGCCTGGGCACCGGTGACGCCTTCGCGCGAGACATAGTAGAGAAACCCCTCTGCGGCGGCGGCGAGCTTCGGGATGCGCTCCTCCGGTGTGGTCGGGGCGAGGAGGCGGATCTGACGCAGGCGGCTCCCTCCGGTCAGTTCCGGATTGCGGTCGGCTTCGTCGGGCGGGAGGTCGAGGAGGAGGATCCCGTCTGCACCGGCGTCGGCGGCGTCTTCGTGAAATTTCGAGAAGCCGTAGCTGTAGATCGGATTGAGGTAGGTGAAGAGCACCACGGGAGTCTGCGAGCGAACGCGGAATCGGCGAATCAGGTCGAGCACCCCGCGGGTCGTCGCCCCCGCATCGAGGGCGCGATGGGCGGCCATCTGATTGACGATGCCATCGGCCATGGGATCGGAAAAGGGGACACCCAACTCGATGATGTCGGCCCCGGCCTGCTCGAGGGCAAAGAGGATCTCGAGGGAACGGTCCATGTCCGGATCGCCCGCACAGACGTAGGCGACGAAGGCGGGTTTTCCAGCCTTTTGGAGGGCGGCGAAGCGGTGGTCGATGCGGTTTTCGGAACTCATGGGAAACGTCGCGGCACTATCGCCGGATTTGGCGGCGGGGAAAGTGGAAAGGGCACGAGCGGGGGGGCTTCCCTGACCTCTGTCTCGCAGGTTCGCGCCGGGTTTGGCGATGAACGGACACCGCAAGTCGATCAGCACGGCTGCACGGCGAAAAGAAAGCGTTCGTTCCCTTCGATGTCTTTGCGGATTTCCACCGATTCCAATCCGTGCGTCTCGGCGGCGCGGCGGAGAGCTTCCGCCTGATCGACGCCAAACTCCATCGCCACGATTCCGCCGGGTTTCAGGTGATTTCCGACGAGGGAAAGAAAGCGCTCCATCACCTCGTTGCCCGAGGGGCCGCCATACAGAGCCAGTGCCGGATCGCGGCGCACCTCCCGGCTCAGGAGGGTCTCGGCGGAGTCCGGAATGTAGGGGAGATTCGCGACGACGAGGTCAAACACCTCGCGATCGAGGGCGGAAAAAAGATCCGATTTCAGGATGCGAACGGTCGCATCGTCCGGGAGGAGGAGGGCGGCGTTCTCCCGGGCCAGATCGAGCGCCTCTTCGGAAAGGTCGGCGAGGGTGACTTTCACGGATTTTCCTTCGAGGTGGTGGGCGAGGGAGAGCCCGATGACGCCGGAACCGCACCCGAGGTCGAGCAGGCTCGCTCCGTCGGACCACGGGCGGGCGAGGAGGAGGCGGGTCAGTTCCTCGGTCTCCGGTCGCGGAATGAGAGCACGGGCATCGACGCGGAATTCGAGATCGCAGAATTCGACCGAACCGAGGAGATGCTGGAGGGGTTCGCCCCGGCCCCGTCGCATCGTGAGATCCCGCAACGTCGCGAGGCTGGCCTCGGAGAGAGGGCGGTCGAAGTCGAGATATAGCCGCATCCGGTCGATCTTCAGGACATGGCCGAGGAGCAACTCCATCGTGAGGCGCGCTTCTTCGACATCGTGTCGCTGCAGATATTCGGCTCCCTTCTTGAGAGTGTCGAGGATGGTAGCCATGCGAGGACGAAAGAACGATCAGAACCCAAACCGACTCGATGGCAACGGACGAACTTTGAAGATCGAAAAGGGTGGGGCCGTCACATCCTTGCCGCTGTTGAAGAAGGGGGTGCGATGGAGCTGACTGCTGTAAAAATGGAGCTGACCGTCGGGTCCGATGAGCAATCCGCCGGGCCAGATGATACGGGAATCCTGGACGAGCAGACGCAGGTTGAGGTAGTTCTCCTCCGGGGCGACATAGTCGATCGAGCCGCGCGCAATATCGGCAAAGTAGATGCGGCCCCTGGCGTCGATCGCCATGCTGTCGCAGACGGGTTTCTGGGAAACACCGGTGATCTGTGTCGAGAGGACTTCCGGGGTGATGTCGGTGCGGACGAGAAATTCCGTCCGGATCTTGTAGAGCGAGGCACCGTC
>CALDKL010000700.1 GCA_937898895.1 uncultured Verrucomicrobiae bacterium
GTCGCGGGGGCACGATCATCGAAATGCCTGAAACGGATCTGCTTGAGATTCAGGATGATTTCGGTGACATCCTCGACGACGCCGGGCAGGGAGGTGAACTCGTGCTGGGCTCCCGCGATGCGGACCGAGGTGATCGCGGCACCCTCGAGGGAGGAGAGGAGGATGCGGCGCAGGCTGTTGCCGATGGTGTGGCCAAAGCCGGCCTCGAAGGGCTCGGCGACAAATTTGGCATAGGTTTCGTTGGCGGTCGCTTCGTCTTTTACGAGGCGATCAGGGATTTCAAACGGAGCAAGTGCTTTGGCCATGATGGATTCAGGTTGCCGGGTTACCCAGAGGCAGGACGGGACTTTTCACCACACATGTGATAAAATGCCAAGGACCGACGGCAGGTTGAAAGACGTCCAGGGCGCGGAATATGGTGGATAATCCCGCAATGTAAACCGATTTTTCCCTGAATTTGCCCCTCCCTCCTTCCGCCTTCGTCTTGCCATGAGCCAACTCGCCCCCGCCTCCCGCCGCTGCCGCATTGTCGTTACGGGAGGGCCGGGCGGAGGAAAGACGACGGCGGTGGACTTGTTCCGGCGCGAAATGGGGGAAGCCGTGGTGATTGTCCCCGAGGCTGCCACGATGATGTTCAGCGGTGGGTTTCCCCGGTATCCCGAGAAGGCGGCGGTTCGGGCCTCGCAGGTGGCCATTTTCCATGTGCAGCGCAATCTCGAGGAGATCCAGGCAACCCGGTATCCGGACCGTATCCTCCTGTGCGACCGGGGCACGATCGACGGAGCGGCCTATTGGCCCGATGGCGACGGCGACTTCTTTCGCACGATCGATACCAGTCTCGAGCGCGAGCTGTCACGGTACGACGGGGTGATCTTCTTCGAGAGTGCCGCCGTCGGTGGTCTCGGGATCGAGGGCGGCAATCCCGTGCGTCGGGAGTCTCTCGCCGAGGCGGCCGCACTCGACGCTACCCTGCGCTCGTTTTGGTCTCGACACCCCCGGTTTGTCGTGGTGCATCACCACGAGAGTTTCCTGAAGAAGATCTCCATCGGTCTTGCCGTGCTCGACGAGATGGTGGGCGAGTTGCGGAGGGTCGGGCGAGCAGACGGGGATCCTCCACCTGTGTAGTGCTCGTGGCTCGTGACGTTTGCGCGCACCATGGCCTGATGCGGTCGGGGAAAGCAATTGACCAAAGGCAGGCGACACGGTTTTACTGCGGTTCCGATGAAGTTTCTGTTCCCTCTCTCGATTGTGGCTCTCGGTGGCATCTCGCTCCTGTCTGCCGAGGATCGGCCCAATATCGTCTTTTTTCTCGCCGACGACCAGACCTCGAGTTCGCTCGGATGTTATGGCAACCCCGTGGTGCAGACGCCGACGCTGGATGGGTTGGCCGCCCGAGGGGTCCGGTTTCAGCATGCATTGGTGAGCCAGTCGATCTGTTGGGTGAGCCGCACTTCGATCCTCACCGGTCGCACCGGGCGCAGTTATGGAACGCCGGAGAACCCGGAACAGACTCGCCCCGAGGTCGCCGAGACGCTCTTTCCTGACCTGCTCCGGTCGGCGGGCTACCGCACCGGGTTCTTCGGGAAATGGCATGCGAAGATGCCTGAGAGCTTCGAACCTGCGGAGCATTTCGACGTGTTCGAGAGTATTCAGCGCAATCCCTATTACCACAAAATGCCCGATGGCACCCTGCGGCACGAGACCGAGCGGATCGTTGATCGGGGCATCGAGTTTGTCTCGAAACAACCAAAGGATCAGCCTTTTGCGCTGCATCTCTGGTTCAATGCCTGCCACGGGGAGGACACGGATCGGCGGCCCGGGATCGGTTTCTATCCGTGGCCGCGCTCAGCCGATGGGCTTTACGACGACATGCGGATGCCGAGGCCCCGGCTCGATGATCCCGCCACCTTCGACGCTCTGCCCGAGTTTTACAAAACCTCGCTCTCCCGCGAACGCTACTTCTGGACGCTGAACACACCGGAAAAATACCAGTGCAACGCCCGCGCCTATGCCCGCATGGTCACCGGGATCGACCACGAGATCGGGCGTTTCCTCGAGGCTCTCGCAGCGGCGGGCCTGGCAGAAAACACCATCCTCGTGTATTCGGCGGACAACGGGTACCATTTCGGCAATCGCGGGCTGTCCGGAAAATGGTCGCATTTCGAGGAGTCGCTCCACGTTCCTCTCCTCGTCGTCGATCCGAGGGTCGCGGAGGCGGAGCGAGGCA
>CALDKL010000701.1 GCA_937898895.1 uncultured Verrucomicrobiae bacterium
CCTCCCATTCCGGGAATCGATTCGATCAGGTTGGCTTCACCCACGATCCTGCGCAAGGTCGGCAGGGTCGCCTCCACCAAGGCAGGATCATTGAAGATACTCGGGTAGCCTTCTCGAAAATCAAAGGTGTGGCTCGCTCCATGGGCGGCGGTAATGCCGTCGAGGATTTGATACATCATTTTTACGACTTCGTCTCGAAATGCCTCATCATAGGTCCGCAGAGTACCGGTAAAACGCACCTCCTCGGCGAGGATATTGTGTCGTTGCCCTCCCTGGATTGTCCCGATCGTTAGAACAAGCGGTTGTCGTGTGTCGGTGCGGCGGCTGCGGATGGTCTGCAGTGCCGTGATCGCTTCGGCGGCGACGGTGATCGCGTCGACTCCGCGTTGAGGAGCCGAGCCGTGGGCCATTCTGCCTTTGATGACGACGGAAAAGGTGTCGCTGTTGGCACTGTCAGGCCCGACCGTATAGGAGAGCTGGCCTGCCTCGAGATGCTGGGTCGTCTCGAGGCGGCCACCTTTTGGGGAAATCGTTGGGCGACAATGCAGGGCGAAGATCGCTGCGGGCCGGGGATTCTCCATCGCACCTTCGGCGATCATCCGCTTCGCCCCCCAATCCTCCAGGTAGGTCACCGGCATTCCTTCCTCCGCAGGTTGAAAGAGAAATTTCACCGTGCCCGCAAACTGGTCGCGGTGTCTCGCGAGCACTTCCGCAACGCCGAGGCTAACGGTGGTGTGAACGTCGTGGCCACAGGCGTGCATCACCCCGACATTCTTTGATCGGTAGGGTTTGCTGTTCAGTTCCGCGATTGGCAGGGCATCCATGTCCGCTCGCAGGGCGACACAGCGATCACTCTCCCGAGAGGTTCCCTTGAGCAGTGCGATGATCCCGTGTTTCGCCACACCGGTCTTCACCTCGAGACCCAGATCCGAGAGTCGTTTTGCGACAAAGGCCGCTGTTTCTTCCTCCTCATTCGAGAGTTCCGGATTCGCGTGGATCGTCCGGCGGATCTCCACCCAGCTCTGGAAGAGGGCCTCGATGCTCGACGAGAACACGGCGTCGCGGTCCGCCCCCCTTGTCGGCGTGGACGAAGCAATGCCGAGACATGCAAGAGCGGTGACGACAGGACACCTGATTGCCAACTTCATGCGACCAACCTAAAAAATCGAGATGGCGGAAGCAAGGGTGAAGATCGGCGAATTCCGATTTCGGAGCGCGCGAGGTCTTGTCGGACACCTTGCCCGGCCATGGGCGGGCAGGACGGGCGGTCCATTTTTCTGGCGCCTTTCATTTCCCTACGTCATAAAAAAAGATTGCCAGCAGGCCGAGAAGAATGAGCGCACAACACGCAGTGAGGCCCACAGGAAAGGCTCCGGCTGCAGCCCGGAGGAAGAGGTCGCGACGCTGTTCCCGGATGCGGGCGGTATCGTGCCCCAGCAGCGACCAGATTGGCGTCAGGGCGAACCAAACCACTCGCGGAAGGCCAGCCTCGAAAAAGTGGACGATTCCTTTTACAACACGCCCGAGGAAAAATCGCGAAGAGGCGGAGTTGAGGCCGTTCAAACTCTTGTCGGCAAGACGATAGAGGGCGGAGCCACCTCTCCGGTAGAGCCAGTCAGCATCGAGATTCGTCGAACGGATCTCGGCCGGGTAAAGGCCTGCCAACATGAGAAGAGTGAAGGCGAGTGCGCTGAAGAAGAGCAGGGCGAGCTGATCGGCGACGTGTCCGAGGGTGTAGGGTTCGTAACTCGCCGATGGGTTGGGCAGCATGGGGTAGAGGGTCGCTTGTGGGGCGATGCCGATGAGCAGACAAAGTGCGGAGGCGAGGCCCATGGCGAGGAGTTGGTTCAACGGGGCCTCTTTGCAGCGGATTCCTGAATCGTGCGAGAAAAAGGCAAAGAAGGGGATCTTGATGCCGGCGTGGTGGAAGACTCCGGCCGAAGCGAAGAGAAGCGCGAGCCAGACATAAGCACGGCCTTCGGTGGCGACGGCGCTCATGATCATTGATTTGCTTGCGAAGCCGCTAAAAAGCGGGAAAGCGGAGATGCTGGCGGCTCCGATACAGCAAAACAGGCAGGTCCAAGGCATGGAGCGACAGAGTCCACCAAGTTCGGTGGCCTTTGACTTGCCAGTGCGGTAGATGACCGATCCGACAGACATAAAGAGGAGAGCTTTGAAAAGCGTGTCGCAGTAGACGTGGGCTGCGGTGCCGTTCAGAGAGAGGGCGGTGCCGAGTCCCACGCCCACCACCATGAAGCCGACCTGGTTGATGAGACTGTAGGCAAGGACGCGGCGGAGGTCGTTCTCGATGACGGCATAGAAGATGGGGATGACCGCCATGGCGACGCCGATGCCGACGAGAGCGGGTTCGCCGGGAAAGACGCGTGCGAGGACGTAGACGGCGGTCTTGGTGGTGAAGGTGGCCATGAAGACAGTACCACCGATGGAGGCCTCGGGATAAGTGTCGGTGACCCAGGCCCCGAGGAGAGGCCACGCGCAGTTGATGCCAATACCGAGAAAGATGAGCCAGGGTCCGGGGCCGCTGAGCTCGATCTTGTCGAAGGTGCTGCCACCTCCCGCAGCGAGGTGGAGGACCAGGCCGGCGAGGAGGACGACGCCACCGAAGACATGGACGAGGAGATAGCGCAAGGCGGCACGACCGGAGGCGCTGCTTCGGCCCGAGAGGAGGCAGAGGAGGGCACCAAGCGTGAGGAGTTCCCAGAAAAAGAACAAGCTCAGGAGATCCCCGGCCAGGACGACACCCATGGCGGCACCTGCATAGAGGAGACCTCCGGAGAGGTCGAGTGCCCTATTTTCTCGGATGATGTAGAGGATTCCGATGAAGGAGAGCAGGGTGAAGACGTGAAGGAAGACGAGACTCCAGGAATCAACCCGGCCGAGAACCAACTCGAAGTCGAGCAGATCGACGCGCCAGTGAAGGCCGCGGGACAGGTGGCTGAGATTGAGAAACGCGAAAGCGGGTAAGGCGAGGGCGAATCCTTGTCGGGCACGGCCCTGTAGAAAGGGGATGAGAGCGGCCCCGACGAAGTAGAGAAGGGAAGGCGGGAGAGA
>CALDKL010000702.1 GCA_937898895.1 uncultured Verrucomicrobiae bacterium
GCTCTCCCTCCTGATTGTATTGAAACAACTGAAACGCCCGGAATGCCTCTTCCGTGCGGGCGTTCGAGTAATCGGGCATTTTGAAAAAACGCACCTCGACATCGGCACTCTTGGAAATGGCCAACTGCTGCGCGTAGGTGAGTTGGTTGCGGACGACCTGCCCCTCGGCCGTGAGGGTATTTGCCGAGATCAGGCTGAGCAGATTCGGAGCCGCGAAGGCAAGCAACAACCCGACCACCCCGAGCACCACCATGAGTTCGATGAGGGAGAAGGCCGCACGAAAAACAGAAAAACGTGGATTCATGGGAGAGAGGCGAATCGGAAACTCAGGTGCTCCACTTCGAACTGCGAAGCATGATCAGCGTGCTGAAGATCTTGTGATTGACTTTGAGATCGGTGAGCGCCTTGGAAACGCGCTCGACGTCCTCGGTGAATTTCCGAGTCTCCTGGAAAGCCCCCGATACGGCATTGACAAGCCCGCTGGGGATTTTCGAACCGTCTTCGAGTCGGACTCCGGCAGTTTCGTCGAGCGCCACCATCGTCAGCCGCACCAGGGGCGGAATCTGTTGTGCATAGGCCTCGAACGATTGCGCCGTGTCGTTGGAATCATAGGAGAAGTTCGGTGCGATCTCGCTGTAGGTGTCTTCGCGGCTGCCCGATCCGGTTTCGAGGGAATCCCTCGGTGACACGACAATAGTCAGGATGTTCTCGGCAAGCGGATTGAGGTGCGTCTCGAAGGAGCCATCCCCCACGGACATCCCTTGTTTGAACCACTGCGTGAACGCCTGGGGTTCGTTCTTGGCGCGCTCCTCCTGACCGTCGGCGAAGATCTGGTTCGATTCCGCCGGTGGGCGGAACTCCATCAGCCGAAAGCGATAGCGGTCGGCTGCCTCCACAAAACTTGGCTTGAACGCCTTGTCGCTCCCGAATGCCACGAAATACCCCCTTCCATTGAAGAGATTGTTGAGATTGCGGTAGCGGTTCGAGAACCCAAGCGGTGCCTGAAAAAAGATGGCCTGGCCTATCGGCTCCTGGGTGGCACTCTTGCCGAGCTGAGAGGCTTTGAGTGTGAGGAAATGAAGCTCGGAAGTCCGGTAGTAGCCATCGAACAATCCGTCCTCATCATCGTCCTTGAGTTCCCAATAGGTATTCAGCGAAGCCTGTCCGATGTTCTTCGCCATCACATCGAAGGCAACACGCGCCTCGCGGAACTGGCTGATGCGGCTCTCGGAAAACCGCCAACTGTCCTGCACCGCGTCGAGCAACCCCGTCAGCATCAGCATCAGCACCGACAGGATGCCCATCGCCACCATCAGCTCGATCAGCGAAAAGCCGGATTCCTTGTTTTTGGAGATAGGGAAGTTCATGGGAAGAATGGCTGGCTCAGCGGAACGATTGTCCCATTTTGACGACACTGGTCTGATAGGTCTCGATGAGGTGGCGATATTGTTCACTCCAGTCGAATCGGTCCGCGAGCCCGGATACCGCCGCCACCTCGATCACGACAGGGCGCAACACATCACTCCGCGTCGTCCCGTTGTCGAACGTGAACCCATCGAAGGTGTTGCCCCCCACACTCTCGGGAAGCTTGCCGCCCCCCAGCTTGGGGATAGTAATCCGTGCACTGTAGATATGTTCGAAACTGCCTTCGATCTCGGAGGCATTGCTCTTCTTGCTGTCGCCGAGTTCCTCCCCCTGAGCATCGTAATAGATCTCCATGTCCTCGTAGGCATCGAGGGCATCGAAGTCGGCCATCTGCAGCTCATTGAGGATCTGCTGGTGGATCCGCGCCATGATCGCCTCATCGCCCGCCTCCCTCATCGTATTCATCCCTTGCGGGATCAGCGCCATGAGGGTGGACAGGGCGACTGCGGCGATGGCCATCGCGATCGTCACTTCGATCAGGCTGAAGCCGCCAACTCGGGAGATACGGCTGGTGCGGGAAGGATTCATCGTGGGGGGAGATTCATAGGGAATTTTGCTTTCCTCGATCCGAATCACGGGGCAAAGCGGCGCGGATTGACGACGCGGAATCGGTAGAACTCGTCAATGGGATCGGCCCCGCTTCTCGCAAAATCCCGCATCTCGTCGTTCGGGTCAACATAGCGCTCAACCAGCGAGGAACCCCGGTATTCCGCCTGCACCGTGTCGGTGGAAGGACGCCAGTCCGCATAGTCGCCGTCGTTGTCGCGCCGGGCCTGCTTGATCACCTGGGCACGGTAGTGGACGAGGAAGGTGTTCGACTTGGTGGTGAGACGGTTTTGAATATTGGTATAGGGACGCTCCCGCGAGTTGTCTCCGACGAGGGAGTGATCGCGCCAGTATTTTCCGTTCTCCATATCGGTCACCCGGCCGGTTTCCTTGTTCACTTCGGGAGTGTAAGAGCCGATCTTTCCACCGCCTTTCCCGATCCGGTCCGCAAATTCCTGTGGGATCAGGTGAATCTCACAAATTTCCGTAGCGGACTTGAAGAGATCCTCTCCCTTGTTGAACCGCGCTTTGAACTGGGTCAGGGTGGGATCGTCGAGGATGACGGCGCGAAGACGCTTGCCCTGGAGATTCCCCCCGCCCGGTGAGTCCTTCCAGTGATAGCCCTGGCCCCGACCGTAGTTGTGTTTGTAGCTGCCGTGCCACTGGTTGGGAATGCAGACCATGAACTCCGAACGGAAAACACCCCGGAGCGCGGTATCGCGATGGATGTGGAGGAAGGGCATGATCTCATAGTTCATGTTCACCTTCCCGCCGGTCGAGAGCGGCTCGCTGATCGCGTAGGGCTCGACCACCGGCATCCAGAAGAAATCCATGACCAGGTGATCCGGAGGATCCTGCCCCCCTTGTCTCCTCCCGGCTCCCGGATGGGATTCAAACCCTTTTCCGACAACATTGGGTCGGAAGAGCAGCGTCTGCCAAGGCCTGGGAGGACTCGAAAAGAGGGAGGTGGGGAGAGAGCCGAACATTCCCGGCCCCGAGATGAGGCGGTTGGGAGAGAAATAGGCGGGACCGCCCGACTCCGCATACTCCGGACTCGCAAAATACGGATACTCACCCTGGGCTTCGATCCGGCGCCTCTCCCAGTAGTTCACGACCTCCTGGGTGAAACGCGTTTTCAGGGAGTGGGTGTTCCCCTCATCGGGTTTGTTGATGTAGGGACCGTCAATCATGAGGCCCGCCCCATTGTCGAAGTCGCCATACAATTGGACTTCCTTCGATGTCTTCTTTCCCGAAAACGGCAATGGGGAAGCGCCGCGATAGGGGGGGATATTGCCAAAGCCCGGTGCCTTGGGGGGAAGGTCCGCGACGATCAGGTAATCCTTGCCGTTGGTGGGATTGTAGCCAAGCATGGCCTCGCCCCGCGAGTTCGTGAGCGAGTGTGCCATCATCGATGTTCCGTAATTCCGGTGGGGCTCGAAGAATTTATCGTTTGGCTCGATCGTGGCGCGAGAGGCGACCACACGAATGTCCCCATGCGGCACGGCCACCGATTGCACGATATCGCCGGGCCGGATGTAGGGACCGTGCCAATGCAGAGACGCATCGGTCATCCGGCCCCGCACGTTCAGACTCTTGTAACGATCCCCGTCCGTGCGACCGGTCGTGAACGAGGAGGCCGAGTTCTTTCCGGCATTGGAGTTACGCCAGGTGCCTCCGTTCATCTGCGAGGAGGAAAGCGGAGTATCCTCGGGATTGGCGGGATCCGCCGAGAGACTCGCCATTTCGAGGTGTCCGGAAGAATCGCTCGAGAGATCTTCGTATTCATTCACTCCGCCCGGTGTCCCCGAGGACATTCTCATATCCTTGGAGGCAAAGTTGAAATTCGGAAAGTTGAGCGTGACCTCTTGGACGAGACTGCGTTTGTTGCCGTCGTCCTGAAAGGAGTTTTCGCAGGCGGTATTGTCGCCGTCATAAAAAGTGAATTTCACATCGCCGCCCCGGAAGTCGATGTTGGTGGTGTCGTTCACCTTGAACGGCTCGGTGACCAAATCGTAGCGGTAGGATTGGGCCACATTCTTGGGATCTCCGCCGATCTCGCGCATCGCGCGGACCTTCTGCATGCCTTCCGCGATCAGATTGTAGCCCCGATCAAGGGGAGTGAGACGCGATTTGATCGCGGGACTCGTGATGTTTCGTTCTTTTCCGTTGATCTTGGACGTCCACAATTGCGTCCCGAGTCCAGCCGATGCATTCCGGCCCGTTTCGCCGTGCTGCTCCCTCGCCGAAAAGGTGAAGGTAAAGGGAAGCAGACCGCCATAGGCACGGGCCCCCGATTCCTGCACCGGTTTCACCCAGTTCGTCGCCCAGACAAAGGTCGCTGGTGGCGGCGAAGAGCCATTGAGCGCCATGTACCAACCCGGTTGCTCGAATCCGAGAAATCCATACGAGGCATCGGGACCGGCGGATGTGAATGACATCGACCCTCCCATCTTCTTGATCTCCACCACCATGTCGGGATTGATACTTGCCCATCCGACGCTGGGACTGAAGAGATTGAATGTCAGGATCGCCTGCACGATTCGTTCCCCTTTTTTCAGACGCATCTCCTCGACAGGGGGGAAGGTCAGGCTTTCAAAATTGAATTTGGCGTCCGTCGGATTGGTCTGAACCGCTGCGCGGTACTTCGGGTCCAGGTAGGCCAACTGCCAGTTCATCTGGGAAGGATCGAAGGCGGCCTCTACCTCCGCAAGCACGGCGGGATTGACCGAGGTGCCTGCAGGGACGGGTCCTCCCACGGGCGGCGGAGCACCGAGATCGAGGGCGGAAACCTCCAGATCTTTCAGCCAGTTCGGCCACTTGCTCTTTGGACCCGGAGCCCGGGGATCGTTCACGATGTTGGTGCCCACCACCGCGATAGGGAGCCCCCGCTCGCCGACCTTGCGTTTGTCGATCGGCGGCAGATTGACATAGGCCATCCCTCCGCCGGGAGGTTGGGCATGTCGGGCGTAATGAGAGGTGGTCCCCGGATAGCGCACCCCGGCCTCGAAGTACCCTCCTCGGGAATCATCAAATGCGGCGACGGAGGCCACGATGACTTCGGAACTCGACAGGGTGAAAAAACGACCCATGCCTTTGGTCGTGGTCGATCCCGCCTGGATGCGAATCGGGGTCACTTGTCCGTGCCCCTTGTGCCCGAATCCCATATTGTTGGGATTCCCGTCGCGGGGATTGGTGTAGGTCAGGTGATTGGCGGTATTCTTGGTCTTGAACGCCTGGGCGAAATCGACCTGGTAGAGCGTGTCGTCGTGAAGATTCGTAGACCGGATGTAGTCAAACATCATCGTCGCCAGTTGCGCCACGCTCGCATCGCCGTATTTGTCGGTGAAACTCGCTCCGTAGCCGGGAATGTCCTGCGACATCAGGTTTACGAGATACTGGTAGAGATCCTTGTTCCGCGCGATGCTCGCGTAATCGTAAGTCTCGCTGTCGGCTTGCTCGCGTTTGAAGAGATACTCGTATCTCGGATAGTTGCTGCCGGTCGCTTTTCCAATAGAGGCGCAATAGTGGATGAGCCGGTCAAAGGCCGTCAGATGGGTCTGGTATTTCGTCGACTTGAAATCCGCGTTGTAGACCGGCCACATCGCGATCCTGGGTTTGTTGAAAAGGTTGGTCTCCGGTGCTCGACTGTTGGCCGTGAGAAAGAATTTCGAACGCTCCAGGTATTCCGCCAGATCATCTTCCGCGATCGGCTTGCCCGTCGGGTCCGGAAACTCGTGCGGTTTCCGGTCCGCCCTCAACATCACGTCATCGAGCGTCGGGAAGAGGGGTTCCGTATCGGCAATGAGGCCATTCATTTCCTTGGGATCGCGGGTGTTGATGACGCGAGTCCCGGATGCGGATCCGCCTCCCACGACTCGCGGAACCACGTTGAACAACATTTCCATGGCCTTCCGGTCATTCACGATGTCGACGACACCGGGGGCGAGCACGGTGAGCAAGTGGGTGGAGGCGGGATGCCCTGGGTAGCGCTGCCACTCCTTT
>CALDKL010000703.1 GCA_937898895.1 uncultured Verrucomicrobiae bacterium
TATCGACTCCTTCCCAAATCCTTCGCAAACCTGCACTATGTCGGTCGTCTCGATTACGAAAGCTCCGGCCTCCTGCTCCTAACGAGTTCCGGAGAGATCACGGATCGCCTCACTCATCCGCGGTATCACGTCGAAAAGGAATACGAAGTCCATCTGGATCGCCCCTACGATCCGGAATCGACGGCAGCGTTGCTCGAGGGCATCGCTCTGACGGAGGGGCTGGCTCGGGCCGAATCGGTCGAGCAGGATGCCAAACGCCGGATCCGCATCGTCCTCACCCAGGGTTACAATCGCCAGATCCGCCGCATGCTGTCGAAGCTCGGCTATACGGTCGTCCGCCTCGAGCGCATCCGCATCGGGAGCCTCACGGCCCCCTTTCTCGCCACCGGAGAATACCACATCCTCAGCCCCAGGGAGGTCGAGGCCGCCTGCACCAATCCCGGCGTGCGCGGACGGAAGAAGAAACGCGGCCCAGGTGAGTCTCCTCGTGCCGAGGGTTCGTAGCGGAAAGGGCTTGCTCCGGTTGCCGAAGCCCTGGCCCGTTCCTCCGGGATCCTGTTCAGGGAACGGCTTTCGTGACAAGGCGTTCCAGCCAGCCGGGTTCACGGGCCTCGAGGGTCTCTGCCCGGAGAATTTCCGCCCGACCCAGATAGCCGACGGCATGCTGTGGGGCACCGCGATCCACCACCGGCAAGCGACCGACTTCATGCTGCAACATTTTTGAAAGCGCTTCGCGCAGGGTTTCGTCAGGATAGCTGACGACCAGGTGCGATGCTCCGGCCTCGCGAACGGTCTGATCCGAGCCATTCGACCCGCTTGCCCGCACCACGTCACTCCGTGTGATGATCCCGACGACCTGTTGTGCCTCATCGAGAATCAAGGATGCATGTCGACGCGCCACGATGGGATCGTTCAGGGCAATGCGCTCGGCGAGTTCTGCGACTCGCATGGCCGCCGGGACGGTCTGGAAATCACTCGCCATCACGTCCGCCACGCGGATTTGCGCGAGCGGATCGGGGGTGTACTGGTGAGGCACCGTCACCCCTCGCCGCGCAATCTTTTCGGTCATGATCGAATGGCGCGTCAGCAGATGCGAAACCAAAAAAGCGGCCGTTCCTCCGGCCAGTAGCGCAGGCAGCGCATGTGGTTGCATCGTCGTCTCGAAGGCAAACACCGTAGAGGCAAGGAGGGCACGCGATGCTCCCGAAAACATGGCCGCCATTCCGACCAGCGCAGCGAGACCCACGGGAAGGTCGAGTCCCCCGAACAGGTGATTGGCGAGGGTGGCCAGGAGAGCCCCCATGCCTCCGCCGATCGTCAGCAGAGGCGCGAGCGTTCCTCCCGATGTTCCGCTCCCGAGGGCGATGAGCCACGAAATCAATTTCAGAAAGCAAAGCCAGGCCACCACCTGGATCGGCAGGGAATTGGCCACGATATCCTCGATGTTGTTGTAGCCGACACCAAAGGTCCGAGGCGCGAACCAACCAATCAGGCCCACGCCGAAAGCGCCGATGGCGGGCCACCACATCCAGTGCAGCGGGAGGCGCTCGAACTGATCCTCCACCCAATACACCGCACGGCTGATGGCGACGGCGGCGACACCGATGAGCAGCCCCATCACCAGAAACACAAACAGATGGGTCGAGCCCACGACGGCGACAGTCGGCATCGCGAAGATTGGTTCGGAGCCAAAGAAATGAATTCTCGAGGCGGCGGCGGTAGCGCATGCAAGGGCCACGGGCACCACGGATTGCACGCTGAATTCAAACAGCAGCAACTCAATCGCCAGCAGCACTGCCGCTACAGGGGTTCCGAAAATGGCGGTCATGCCGGCGGCGGCTCCGGCAGCGAGCAGGGTCTTCCGTTCCGTGGCCGTGACGCTGAAGATCTGCCCCACCAGCGAACCGAGCGCTCCTCCCGTCGCGATGATCGGTCCCTCGGCACCAAACGGCCCCCCGGTTCCAATGGAGATCGCGGCCGAGACGGGCTTCAGCACCGTGATCCGCGCGGGGATGCGACTGCGATTCAGCAGAATCTGCTCCATCGCCTCGGGAATGCCGTGGCCCCGGATTGCCTTGGACCCATAGCGTGCCATCACGCCGATGATCAGTCCGCCCCAGACCGGAACCAGGACGACGGAGAATCCGAGGGAGTGCTCCGCAGGAGAAACCGGTGCGAATGTCAGGGTATGATGGAAGGCCAGATTGGTGATGAGATAGATAAACTGAACCAGAGCCCATGCGACGACGACCATCCCTCCGGCGAGCAGGATCGAAGCCGCTGACAAAAAGAGGACACTGTGTCGATGTGGGGCCGTTGTCATGATCTCATCGGTGCCTCAGTGCGTGGAAATCCGATCGAGGATACGGCGAAACTCGGGTCCGACCCGACGAAGCTCCTCCCGATGCGAGGAGGAGAGCCGCGCCAGAATCCGTTCGCCTCGTTGGGTCAGGGAGACCATCACTCTGCGGCGATCCTCGTTCGCGCTTCCTCGCACGACCCACTTTTCCGCCGAGAGTCGGTCCACCAGGCCCACTGCGCTGTGGTGGCGTATCTGCAACCTCTCGGCGAGTTCTCCGATGGTCACGCACTCTCGTCCGGGGAAACCCTTGATGGCAAGCAAGGCCTGATGCTGCTGCGGGGCAAGCCCTTCTGCGGCGGCGGCATTTTCACTGAATCGCAGAAAGAGACGCATGGCATACCGCAGGGCTGCGAGCGCTTCGGAGTCAGCCTTGGAAAGGGCGGTTTTGCTTCGGGGTTTCCGGGGAAGATTTTCGGACATGCGAGATGGGCGCGGACCATTGCATCGCAATACGATAGATTCAACCTGAATCCGAGGATGGGAAACCATGGGACCCGGGCAAATCAAGCGAATGCGGCGGAATCGAAGTTTCCTCGTTGAGTGAACTCATCCGCTCTCTCTTCCCTCCGTGATTCCATGCCTGCGGTGTCTTCTGTGCTCGGTCATTCCCGTTTTTCGATTCCGCCTTCTTCGTTCGATTCGGAAGGGGGTGACCCGAACCCCGCCGCCTCTCGAAATACTTGCGCCGTCGCCGGAGCGAGCGAATGTTTCCCCATCCGACTCCGGCCATGCGACGAGCCTCCAGCTTCCTTCTGATTCTTTCTGCGCTGTTCCTGAGTTCGTGCGCCACGAATCCCGTCGAGCGACGCATTCAGAAGGATCCCGAACGCTTTCGCAATCTGACCCAGCGGGAAAAAGACCTCGTCTCCCGCGGAGAAGTTGCCGAGGGCATGTCGCAGGATGCCGTTTGGCTCGCCTGGGGACGTCCTGGTCGGGTCATGGCCGGCAGCCGCGAGGGCCGCAGCAACGAGCGTTGGGTCTATTTCCGCGCCGCTCCGGTCAGCACGTACTCGGTCGGCTACGGAGCCTTCGCGCCTCATCCCTTCTACTCCGCCTACGGCGTCCATCCCGCCTTCGGCTATGGCTACGGGCCGGGCTGGAGTTACGGGACGGGTATTGAATCCGTCCCCTCTCTCGACCGCACCGTCGAATTTGCCAATGGCAGGGTCATCGCGTGGGAACGCCTGCGCTGATCGGAATATGGAAGACAAATTCGGCCACCGCATCAGCTACCTGCGCATCTCGATTACCGATCGCTGCAACGAGCGGTGTGGATACTGCATGCCCGGCGAGGAGCAGCAGTGGCTGCCCCGATCCGACGTGCTCCGCTACGAAGAAATCCTTCGCGTCCTCCGCGTCGGGGCCTCGCTCGGCATCACGAAAGTGCGCATCACCGGCGGCGAACCTCTCACCCGCCGCGATGTCGTCTGGTTTCTGGAGCAAGTCGCCCGCGTCGAAGGCATTCGCGATCTCGGCCTGTCCACCAACGGCACCCTGCTCGCGCGGCCCCTCCCCGACGGACGTATCACCGCCCAGGCGCTGCGGACCGCCGGAGTTGGCAGCGTGAACATCTCCCTGGACACCCTCGACCGCGCTGCCTACGCGAAGACAACCGGACGCGACCTCCTTCCCGAGGTCCTCTCGGGCATCGAAGCAGTGCGCGAGGCGGGGATCGAACGGATTAAGCTCAACACCGTGCTCATGCGCCACCGCAACGAGCACGAACTCTGGAATCTCGCCGAATTTGCCCGCGAGCGCGACCTTGTCCTCCGCTTCATCGAGCTGATGCCCGTGAGCACCACTGAAGTCCTCACCAAGGACAATTTTCTCTCCTCCCAGGAGGCCAGGCACCTCCTGGAATACCGCCTTGGGAAACTCGTTCCCCGTCCTGACATCCACACCAATGGGCCCGCCTCCTACTATGAGGTCGCTGCGACCGGCCAGATCGTCGGCTTCATCGGGGCGATGACGAATCTGCACTTCTGCGAATCCTGCAACAAACTCCGCCTCACCTGCGAAGGCAAGCTGCGTCCTTGTCTCGGCAGCCACCTCGAATTCGACCTGCGCTCCGTGCTGCGGGATCCTGCGGCTAGCGACGACGATCTCGCCCGTTTTATCCTTGGGGTGGTCGAGCGCAAGCCCGAGCAACATGATTTCCGCGACAACTACCAACCCGGTCGCCGCATGATCGCGATTGGCGGGTGAGGCAAGCCATCCTCACAAACTCACCCGGATCGCCGCACTTGCCGCACGCGCCTTTGCCCTGGCTTCTTCGATGTCGCCTCCCCGGGCCAGAGCCACCGCCATGCGCCGTTTCCCCGCGACCTTGGGTTTGCCGAAAAGGCGAATTTGGGTATCCGGCTCGGCGAGAGCCTGCTCGAGGTTTCCGTAGACGAGAGACTCGGACGTGCCCTCGACGAGGAGGACCGCCGAAGCGGATGGCCCGACCTGACGGATCGACGGGATGGGCAGCCCGAGAATCGCCCGCACGTGGAGGGCGAACTGCGAGAGATCCTGGGAAATCATCGTGACCATCCCGGTATCGTGTGGTCGCGGAGAGACTTCGGAGAAGATGATCTCGTCCCCTTTGACGAAGAGTTCGACTCCGAAGATGCCGCGTCCTCCGAGGGCCTCGGTGATGGCTCTGGCGCAGTCGCGGGCACGTTCCCTCGCGATCTCACTCATCGGTTGGGGCTGCCAGCTTTCGACGTAGTCCCCATCCACCTGGAGATGTCCGATGGGTTCACAGAAGGAGGTCCCTCCCTCATGTCTCACCGTGAGCTGGGTGATCTCGTAATCGAAATCGACAAATCCTTCGACGATGACTTTTCCCTTTCCGGCCCGGCCTCCCTTTTGGGCATAGTCCCAGGCAGGCAGGGTGTCCGCTTCCCGCTTCACCGTGCTTTGTCCCTTTCCGGAGGAACTCATGATTGGCTTCACGATGCAGGGAAATCCGATTTCGGCAATCGCGGCGCGATACTCTTCCTCGTTGGAGGCAAAGCGGTAGGGTGATGTTTTCAGACCCAGCTCTTCCGCAGCGAGTCGGCGGATTCCTTCGCGATTCATCGTCAACTGCGCCGCCCGGGCCGTGGGTATCACCGTGGCGAGTCCCTCGCGCTCGATCTCGGCCAGCGTGTCGGTGGCGATGGCTTCGACTTCGGGAACGACGAGATGGGGACGCTCCGCCTCGATCACGGCGCGAAGCGCCGGACCCTCCAGCATCGGCACCACATGGGCACGATCCGCCACCTGCATCGCCGGAGCGTTCGCGTAACTGTCGACCGCGATGACTTCGATTCCGTAGCGCTGCAATTCAATGACGACCTCTTTGCCGAGTTCGCCCGAGCCGCAGAGCATGACGCGGGTCGCGCCATTGGTGAAGGGAGTGCCGATGCTTGCCATGGGCGCAATCGTAGCCTGATTTTTTCACAAAACAAACAAGACTCCGAGGAGGGAAGGAGGAGTGGCGGTCGGAGCGGGATTCGGGGAGGTCGGACTATCGGCGAGTCAATTTGGAACGCTCCTTCCCTGGCCCGCAAGACAGCCTCCAGTGGCGACTCCGACACGATTCGCGCGGCTGTGCCGCCGGAGTGACGAATCGCACAGACCGGAGCGCGATGGGAGCGCCTACAGACCTTCGAGCGGCACACTCAGTCTTCTACGAGAAACCGGATGCGAATCGGCTTCAGTTTCTCGGAATTGTTCACTTCTCCCCGAAGCGACCCGGAGAGACGGATCAGATAGGTGCCCGGAGCGCGGATCGTTCCTCGGAAAATCCCCCTCCTGCGATCATAGCGAACACCGGGAGGGAGCTTGCCAGTGACGGTGAGCTTCTCGATGAGCACAAACAATTGGGCGGGAATCTTCACGTTTACCGATTGTCCGACCTCGGTCCTCACGGTGGCGCGGCCTCGGACGAAAGCGGCGATGGCCGCAGCGACAGCCCGTTCTTCGGAAGGGGTCAGAGAAATGACATTGGGATCGACCACATAGCCGTTGATCGAATTGCCCGACCAGGCCCGATCGCGGATTTCCTCCAGGAGGGAAACAAGGAGAAGTCCTCGTCCCGTTCCGGACTCAATTCCGATGGTGCCTCCCAAATTTCCCCCGACTTTCTTTCCGAGAACG
>CALDKL010000704.1 GCA_937898895.1 uncultured Verrucomicrobiae bacterium
TGATTCCGAACCGAGAGCCTCGGCCGCCCTTGCGGAATCACTGGGCGTCACCGTCGCCGCCGACAACGCCTCCGTCGTGGCGGCCTCGGAGGTCGTGTTGCTCTGCACCAAACCACAGGGATTCCCCGCCATGCTCGCGGAATTGGGCGATCCCTGCGACCGTCTGCTGATTTCCATTGCTGCGGGAATCCGGATCGCCGCGATCGAATCGGGCACGGGCCATCGACACCGCGTCGTCCGGGTCATGCCGAACACTCCCGCCCTCATCGGCAAGGGGGCTTCCGGCTATGCCCTCGGCACTTCTGCGACCGAGGCCGACGCGGCTCTCACGGAATCTCTCCTCGGCTCGGTTGGCTACGTCTGCCGCGTCACCGAGGAGTCCCTCGACGCCGTCACCGCTGTGAGCGGAAGCGGACCAGCCTATCTCTTTTTCCTGCTCGAAGCGATCCTCGCGGAAGGCATCGCTCAGGGGCTGTCACCGGAAATTGCCCGCGATCTAGCCGTCCACACCGCTGCGGGTGCCGCCGAACTGGTCCTCGCGACAGGCGAGACACCCGCCAAGCTGCGAGAAAACGTCACCAGCCCCAATGGCACGACCTTCGCGGCCCTCGAATTCCTCCGCGCGAACCATTTCGAAGCCAATGTGCGAGGCGCTGTCGCCGCAGCAGCAGATCGATCCCGGGAACTGGGGCGTTCCTGATGGGGGGCACCCAATGCGTGTGCAAAATTCGCGAGGACTTATTTTCAACCTGAATCCGAAGATGGGGAACCACGGAACCCACCGAATACACCTACAGATCAAGGAAATGCGGCGAAATCGAAATTCACTCCTTGAGTGAACACCTCCTATCTCTCTCTTCTCTCTGGTTCCGTGTCTTCGGTGTTTTCTGTGCTTGGGCATTCACGGTTTTAGGTTCAACGACAGACCCGAGGAAAAGTTTGCGATCCGTTTCCTTGCCAATCCTGCAAAGGCCCCTTTCATTCCGCTTCTCCATGACCGATCTCCGCACGCACTACGAAGCCCACGGACAGGGCCACGTCTTTGCCCACTACGACTCCCTTTCCGCCTCGGAACAGCAGTCTCTCCTCGAACAGGCCGCAGCCATCGATCTCATCGAGGTTGCCTCACTCTACCAATCTCTTGTCAGAGACAGGGGCGACCAGAGCGACTCCCTGCTCGACGGCCTCGAGCCCGCCGACTACATCCCGCTGCCTGGCACTGGCGGGGACACCACCGCCGCTCTCTGGCACGAGGCGGAGCAAAAGGGCGAGGCGGCCCTGCGCACGGGTAGAGTCGCCGCATTCACCGTCGCCGGAGGCCAGGGGACACGCCTTGGCTTCGAGGGTCCCAAAGGCACCTACGGCGTCACCCCGGTGCTCGGAAAGTCGCTGTTTCAGGTCTTCGCCGAGAAGATCCTTGCGGCGGGGCGGATTTACGGTCGTCCGGTCTCGTGGTATCTCATGACTTCGGTCCTCAATCATGAGGAGACCGTTTCCTTTTTCGAGCGTCATGAGTATTTCGGATTGAAGAAGGAGCGAGTCCACTTTTTCACCCAGGGGTTCATGCCCGCCGTCGATGCCGAGGGCAAGATCCTCATGGCTGGGAAGGGAGAGATCGCCCTCAGCCCCGATGGGCATGGCGGGGCCCTGCGCGCCCTCGTCCGCTAAGGTGCGGTTCGGCGGATGGAGGCCGATGGTGTTGACATCCTCAGTTATTTCCAGGTCGACAATCCGCTCGTCCGCTGTCTCGATCCGACCTTCCTCGGATTCCACCTGCTCCACGAATCCGATCTGTCTTCGAAGATGGTGCCCAAGGCCTATCCCGGCGAAAAAGTCGGCGTTTTCTGCCAAAAGGACGGCAAGGCGAGAGTCGTGGAGTACAGCGATCTTCCCGCCGATCTCACGGATGCCACTGGTCCCGATGGGACCCTCCGCTTCCGCGCCGGCAGCATCGCCATCCACCTCTTCAGTCGCGACTTCATCGAACGGATCGGTGGCGGCGACGATGCGAGCGCCCGCCTTCCCTTCCATCTCGCCCACAAGAAGGTGCCCTTCGTCGATGCCGCCGGGGTGCGCCATGATCCGACCTCGCCCAACGGCTACAAATTCGAGATGTTCGTCTTCGATGCCCTGCCCTTCGCGAAGCATCCCGTCATCATCGAAACGGAACGGAGCGATGATTTTTCCCCGGTAAAAAATGCCGAGGGAGTCGATTCACCGCGCACCTGCCGCGATGACCAGCTCCGCCAGTTCGCCCGCTGGGCCCAGTCCGCCGGAATCGACCTGAAGACGGACGAGACCGGCCTCCCTCCCATTGCCTTCGAGGTGTCGCCTCTCTTCGCCGACACTGCGGCCCGCTTTCGGAGTGCCTGGGAGTCCCTGCCCCACAAGCCGCTCCTGACGGAGGGCGTGGTCCTGGTGTAAGGATCACTGCATTCCCTCCATCGAGCCCTTGCAGAGTGAAGACTGCCAAATGCAGCCAACGCCATGGCAACCCATGTGAGGCACCTGTCATGCGGGAACAACAAGCCCTTCAAACTCGGCGAGCGTTTTCTGCTTGGCATCAGAGAAGAGGCATTTCGCAGCCATGGACACTACCGATGCCGCCACATGGAGCCCGTAAAACCGCGAAATTCGCCCGCTCGTGTGTGGGGGAAATACGAGTCCATTGTCCCACCCGCCCCTGGATGGCCCTCCGGTAGTCGAAGTCTCCGCTTCGCTCCAGCTTCGCCAAACCTTTATTGATCGGCCCTTTTCAGGAACTGTGGAAATCGTGACATGTTGTCAGCATTGGCACATGGACCCGCTTTTCCATCCAGGTGTGGCGCGAGCGGGATGGCTTCATTGCGTCGAGCGTCGCACTGCAACGTAGGTGTGCATCCAATTCTGAAAAATCGTCCGGAGCAGGGGCTTGCTCGAAGCACTCTCCAGGACAATCAGATCAACCTCAGCTCCCTCTGTGATCATTGTGCCATCGGAAAGGGACGGAAGCTTCAGGCGCGTCTGTCTGCTGACCCCGCAGCAATCATAGACAACGACAGCATGGTAGCTGTGAAGGAGCCGCGGCGTCCAGGGCGCGTGCTTTTCGGGCGGGAGCCGGGTGGTGCGAACATCGATCTTCTTGATCAATCCCTTGATGGTGATGCCATGGGAAACGACCTTGTTGATCCAGTGATACCGGCGTAGCAGAAGGAACAGCCCGAGCATCACCGTCCCGAACCCGACCGCCGATGCCCACGTCAGGACTTGCGTATCGATTCCTGGCTCTTCCGCGATCACCATGGTCTTCATCTGACGGGAAAACCACCAGAGACTGACCGTGAAAACCAAGACAATGCCCGTGAAGTGGGTGATTCGCGCAAAAGGGCGATCCAGATTGTAGAGCGTTGTGATTGAGCGGATGGAGGGCAGTTTCACAAGTTAAGCGGCGCTTGGTTGGCTGCTGGCAAAGAACAATCGGGGGCAGGAGCAAAGAGCAATTGGGTTCGGGCAAGCAATCGGGGTCAGGGAAGCAATCGGCAATCGGGGTCAGGGAACAATTTTCAATTGCTTCGAACTTCAGGAGAACATTTTCACCCACCTCCGACAATCGGGGTCAGGGAACAAATTCCAATCCCAACGAACTTCACGAGAACTTTTTCACCCACCTCCGAATCTCGCGTGAGCGCTCGCTGCTCGATTGTTGATTGAATCTCCCCACCTGCACCGAAACATTGCCTGCAATCGGGGTCAGGGAACAAATTCCAATCCCAACGAACTTCACGAGAACTTTTTCACCCACCTCCGAATCTCGCGTGAGCGCTCGCTGCTCGATTGTTGATTGAATCTCCCCACCTGCACCGAAACATTGCCTGC
>CALDKL010000705.1 GCA_937898895.1 uncultured Verrucomicrobiae bacterium
TGTTCCACCATGGCCAAAGTCACCCGAGAACAGCTTGCCGCTCCCTTCCAACCGCACCTTCAACCCGAAGAAACGGTCGAAGCCGTCGCCTACGGAGTGAAGCAGCCCAACATGGTCCTGATTTTCCTGCTCGTTCTCGCAGCCATACTGCCAGTCCTGATTGCGGTCCTGCTCCTGACAAAAAACTATCTCGTCGCCCTCACCAATCGGCGTCTCCTCGTGTTGAGGGTGAAGAGCCCCGGTAACTTCGAGGTCAAGGAGGTGATCGAATACTCGCGTGCGGAACTGCCCTCTCTGAATCCAAAGACTTCGACCGGTGCGATTTTCACCCACATCGCGATCCAGGACGCCGCCCGGCCATTCGTCGCCAAATTCCATCGCGCCTATTGTCCGACCAATCGCGAAGACGCCATGGCCATCGCTGCCGCCGTTTCACCCGCTTCCGTCCGTCCGTAGCCCACCAATCCCCGGCTCTGATCGAGAGTATCCAGCGATCCCTTTGCGGGACTCATTCTCCTCTGGCGACACGCTCGACCCGATAGAGGTCGGTGCGGCGTTGGCGGAGATTCCGGACGCTGCCACAGCGGTGAAGGGAGTCGAGGTGCGCGAGGTCGAGGTCGGCGACGAGAGCGGTTTCAATGCCTGCCGGAGCCTCCGTGACAACGGCGCTCTCGGGAAACGCGTAATCGCTGGGAGAGAGCACCGCGGATCGGGCGTAGTGGAAATCCATGTTGGCGACACCGGGAAGATTTCCGACGCTGCCCGCTGCGACGACATAACATTCGTTTTCGATGGCGCGAGCCTGGGCACAATAGCGGACCCGATGGTAGCCGGAGGCAGTATCCGTACAAAAGGGAACAAAGAGGATCTGGAGTCCCTCCATGGCCAGGAGGCGACCGAGTTCGGGGAACTCGACGTCGTAGCAGATGAGGATGCCGATTTTCCCCGCGTCTGTGTCGAAGACGCGGAGCTTCTCACCTCCGCTCATCCTCCACTCTCTCTCTTCGGCGGGAGTGAGATGGATTTTTCGTTGTTCTTCGACGGTCCCGTCGCGGCGGCAGAGGTAGGCCACGTTGTAGAGGCGGTCGTCCTCGAGGAGGGGGAGGCTACCCGTGATGACATTGAGACTGCGGGCGACCGCCTCGCGGCAAAAGAAGTCGCGGATTTCCTCGGTGTGGGCGGCGAGATGGCGGATCGAAGCGGGGGCGCCCAGGGACTTCCACGGAGCCATGAGAGGCGCGTTCACATATTCGGGGAAACAGACGAAATCGGCACCGTAGCCAGACATGGCCTCAAGATTGAAGGTGATGTGATCGAAAAATTCGCCCACCCCGGACATGGGCCGCATTGCGAGTTGAACAAGACCGACGCGGATCCGGCGGGGAAGACTGTGGATGGAGTTCATGGGAGGGCGCGGGAGGAATGAGGAGATCTGGATTGCTGACGAGCTTTGAATACCCCAAATCGGCGCAAAGGAAACGGGAATGAGATCAAACCCGTTGGCCCCCGGCGGAACCTTCCCTCACGCCTTTGCGGCTTTGACGTGCCGCCCCGCCATTTCCTAACCTCCGCAGATGGAATTCCCCCCGCCCCCGTTCACCACCCGCCGTGACCTCCTTCACCTCGTCGGTGGACTCGCCCTCACCGGTCTCGGTCCCATCGCATCGGGATGGACGACCCGCCTCGGTGCCCAGACCCAGACCAAAAGTGCTGACGGCCTCGCCCCCTACCAGCGATTTCCCCGCATGGTCCACGAATACTACGTGGCCCGGATCCGTGAAACTGAGAAACGATCCATCGAGCGCAAGTTCGCCCTTTCCACCAAGGCCGAGGCAGAGGCCTACATCGCCGATGTGCGCAAACGCATCGCGAAGACCTTCGCGCCGATGCCGACCGAGAAGAGCCCGCTGAACGCAAAGATCACCGGCATCCTTGAGCGCGACGGATACACTGTGGAGAAGGTGATCTTCGAGAGCCGCCCGAAGTTCCCGGTGACCGCGAACCTCTACCTCCCCAGGGAGCGCAAGGGCGGGAAGATTCCCGGCGTCGTGGGCAGTTGCGGCCACTCGAACAACGGCAAGTGCGCCGAGACTTATCAGAGCTTCGCCCAGGGGCTCGCGAAACTCGGCACCGCCTGTCTCATCTTCGATCCCATCGGGCAGGGGGAGCGTTCGCAGTATGTGGATCCGGCGGGTACTTTGTTAGTGAAAGGCACCACCACCCAGCACAACCACGCCGGCAACCAGATGGAGCTGGTCGGCGAATTTCTCGGATCGTGGCGGGCCTGGGACGGAATCCGCGCCCTCGACTACCTGCTCTCGCGTCCCGAGATCGACCCGCAGCACGTCGGCATCACCGGAAATTCGGGCGGGGGAACGATGACGACCTGGCTCATCGGATTGGATCGCCGCTGGACCATGGGTGCCCCCGCCTGCTTTGTCAGCACCTGGCGGCGCAACCTCGAAAACGAGTTGCCGCAGGACAACGAACAGTGCCCGCCTCGCGCCCTCGCCAGTGGACTCGACCACGATGATTTCCTCGCCGCGATGGCACCGAAACCGATACTCATCGTCGCCCAGAGCCGCGATTTCTTCGACGTGCGCGGCTCCGAAGAAACCTTTGGACGTCTCCGCCACCTCTATCAACTGCTCGGCGCGGAGGAAAATGTAAAACTGCACATCGGTCCCGACGAACACGGATTTTCCAAACCAAACCGTGAGGCGATGTACCGATTTTTCAACAGTCTCACCGCAGTCTCCGATGCCGCCTCCGAGCCGAATCTCGTCATCGAGGAAGACAAAACCCTGCAATGCACACCGAAAGGCCAGGTCGTCCTCGAGCCCGGATCGAGGACCGTCTTCTCATTCACAAAGGAAAGGGCGAATCGGCTCAAAGCCGCCCGCGCATCGTCACCACTCTCTCTCGACAAACTCCGCGATGCGGTCCACGCCACTTTGCACATGCCCGAGCGCAACCCGGCAAAGGCCCCCGACTACCGCATCCTCCGCGCCTACGGCTCCAAACGCGGCTACCCGAAGCCTCATTGGATCCACTATGCCGTCGAAAGCGAACCTGGCATTCAGGCGATCTGCACCGTGCTCCTCGACGCGTCCCACGTCGCCCCGCTTCCGGCGGCTCCCGAAGGCGGGGGAAAGGCGTTGCTCTGGATCGGTGAACAATCCTCCGACGCCGAACTGCGCGAGGATCCTGCCCTTTCGGATCGGATTGGTTCCCTCGCGCCCGGCAGCCTCGTCGTTGCCTGCGACGTGCGCGGCGTCGGGGAATCCCTGCCCGTCACGGCGGGAAATCAGCCCTTCAGCTACTACGGAGCTGACTATTTCTACGCAGCCTTTGCGAACATGCTGGACGAGCCGTATCTCGGAGGCAAGACCCACGATGTCCTGCGCGTCGTCGATCTCCTCGTTTCGCGTGGCTGGACCGAGATTCACCTGGCGGCGAAAGGCCGGGCCACCCTGCCCGCCGGGCTGGCCGCCCTGCTCGATGACCGCATCACCCGCGTCACCCTCAGTGATCGTCTCGAAAGCTGGCATTCCGTAGCGACCGAGGAACACTATCAGTGGCCTCTTTCACACATGCTTTTCGGCGTCCTTGAGACCTGGGATCTCCCCGACGTGTGGAACGCACTGGAATCCCGAATGGCCTGAGAATTCCGGATTGCACCCTGTCAGGTTCTTCATTCAACCCTCTGACACCTGCACAACATCGGCTTGCCTCACCCGTATGAACCGCTTCCTTCCGCTGCTCCCCCTTGCTCTCCTCGGAGGCCTCCTCCTGGTTCACGCCCAGGGCGACAAGGCTGCCCCCGCTTCCGTCGCCACGCACGTTCCCGCCTCCTGGAAGGCAGGCCTCGCCTCTGTCCTCGTCACCCCGAGCAAATTCATCTGGATGGCGGGTTACGCAGCACGCGACAAACCCGCCGAGGGCAAGGCACAGGATCTCTTCGCGAAGGCTCTCGTCCTCGAGGATGAGACGGGAATACGGCAGGTCGTCGTGACGATGGATCTCATCGGGGTACCGCAGGAACTCCGCCGCCGCGTCGCCGCCCGACTCGAGAAAGAACACGGCGTTCCCTCCGCCGGGCTGTTCATGAACGCCTCCCACACCC
>CALDKL010000706.1 GCA_937898895.1 uncultured Verrucomicrobiae bacterium
TCCGACCCCACCCTGTTTGCCTTCATGCCCTCGCCTCTCCAAAACGAATCGGCGGGCACAGAGGTGAAGCCCGGTTTGCTCGCGTTGTTTGAAAGTGAGGAGTCGTCGCTGCTTCGCTATGCCTTTTCCCTGACCGGGCGTCGGGCCATCGCTGAAGAGATCGTGCAAGAGGTCTTCCTGCAACTCCATGCGCACTGGGAGGGTGTCGAGAACCCGCGTGCCTGGCTCTTTCGCAGCGTGCGCAACCGATCCGCGAACCATCATCGAGACGGAAAGCGGGAGGTCACGGGTGATGGCCTGGCTCTCCAAGGCGCAGCCTCCGAGGAGGATACGCCCGAGGTATCGCTCCAACGGATGGAGGCGGCGGGATTCCTGCGACTGCTTCTCGCCGAACTCGAAGAGGCCGACCGGAAGCTCGTGCATCTGAAATACTTCGAAAACCTCCGCTACCGCGAGATCGCCGAGCGGACGGAAATGAGCGTCGGCAACGTCGGCTATCGGCTCCACCACATCCTCAAGCAGCTCGCCGACAAACTGCGCCACTTCGGCATCGACGGAATCTCATGAGAACGGAAGACGACAACGACGCTCTCCATCCCTGGATCGAGCCCGACCTCGAGGCGCGGCTCACCGCCCTCGTCCTCGGCGAGGCTTCGGACTTCGAACGTGACGAACTCGCTCGCCTGATCGCAGGTCGCCCAGAGTTGGGGCTTTATCAAAAGCGTCTCGAAATGACGCATCGCCTGCTGAGTGAGGCGGCAAAGGGGGACAGCGCGGAGGAACAAGGTGAATGGCGGCTCTCGACGGAGCGGAGGGATGTCGTGTTGTCACGATTGAAAGGAGAGGCTGCGACCGATGAGAATTGTGTTGTGATGTCAGGGGCCAAGCGGCACCCCCCGTTGGGGATGATCCTGCGGATCGCCGCGTGTGTAGCCGTCATTGGATTCTTTGCGAACCTTCTGAGATCGTTTCCGGTGGGGGCCTTGCGGAATGCCCCGGAAGCCTCCTCGGTGGTGACGGAGTTTGCCTACCACGATACCAGGTCCAGTGGATATTCGGAGGCGGATCGGCGAAGTCGGGAAAATGTCGAAGCCCCTGCGGAGAGGGACCATTCCCTCATCAGCGGTGGCGCGATCCCTTTGGAAGAACGCCGCACGGAGATTGCACGTTTCGGAGACCGGGAGGTGGATGTGCCTCAGGCCCTTGCGGTGCCACTGGAAGCGCCCCGATTCGATGCGAATGCCGAGAGCCCGCTCGCAAGACACTCTCTGACCCGTGGCGGTGACGAGTTTGCTGGTTCTGTACGCAAGGAG
>CALDKL010000707.1 GCA_937898895.1 uncultured Verrucomicrobiae bacterium
CTTTTGTTCTGGCGGATTCTCCTTTCTCCCACACCCTCTTCCTCGACCTCGACTGCGAGGTCCGGGCACCCGTCGATGAGCTACTCGGCTGGTCGGCGCACGGGCTGGTGCTGGGACGGGACCGTCACCCGATGAGAGCGTATCGAAAACTCTTCCGACGGGATCACTTCTTCAATTCGGGGGTTGTCGCCACCGCACGATCGAACCCGGTCGTCGGGCTCTGGTGCGAGGCTACCCTCCGCCTGTACCGGGAGTTGCGGGGAGACCAGGAGATTCTGAACCTCGTCCTCCTCGAGCACGAGCTTCCCGTGGTGGCCCTGCCGGAACACTACCATCAGCTGCGCCTTGACGGTGATCATCCGGATGCCCGCATCATGCACTGGACGGGACCGGCCGGAAAGGACATGATTCGACATCAGATGAGAACCGACGGGTAGATGAGATCGCAAACGGCATGAGACACGATCGAGACCTTGCTTATCGAATCGCCGCGACCGCCCCCACGGCCTCGATGGCCTCCCTCTCGGAGACGCCGGACGAGGGGCCGACCGTGATCGTGATTCCGGTGCAGTTGAGAAGCCGAGGTTCCCTGCGCGAGGCGAACTTTCGCTTCCTTCTGGACTACTACGCCCGCCGGGTTCCCGCCCTGATCATCGTGGAACAGACGAATCCGGACCGACCCACCCCGATCCGGGAGATGACGGAGCGGTTCCGTCCAGTGGCGCATTACCTCGACGTGCCCATCACCTCGGAGCTCGTCCACAAGTGCCGCCTTGTGAACGCAGGAGCCGTCCATGCGTTCGGGGAACTCGGGGCCCGTTACGTATGGCAGATCGACGCGGACATCTTCATCAATCCGGTCCCGGTGATCCGAAACCTCGCCATTTTGAATTCCGTGGCGGTTCCCGTGGTGAAACCGTTTCTCCATTTCGCCCGCCTTTCGGCGGGAACGAGCCGCGACATCCTCGATCAAGACCGGGCACGGATCGACGACTACGACCCGCCCCAGCCATCCGATTACTCGGTTCAATTCGAAACCCTGGTCGGGCCGGGATCGATGGTTTTCAGCCGCCACGCCTACGACGTTTCGGGCGGCATGGACGAAACCTATTCGGGATGGGGCTGGGAGGACATCGATTTCGCCGAACGGCTGGCCTCCGCCCTTCCGGTCCACACGCTTCCCTTCCGGGCGGTCCACCTGCATCACGAGGAGGACCGGCAGCGCAGCGAGAGCAATGCCAACCATTACTTCAACACGCACCGCAAGCACCTTCCTCCAGCGGAGAAAGCCCGGATCCTCGCCCACACCGCGTTCTGGAATCTCTTGCGCAAGATCTGTGTGATTCACCTCGCCGGCAATTCGACGGCATACCGCTTCGAGCAGATTCTCGCGTCTCATCCCGAGACCACCCACTTCCCGGACTTCCTTGCGAACGCGGAACTCTCGAGGATGCACCTACCCGATGTCGCCAACGGGGTTGTCGAACGGCTTGCCGAAACCCTTGGCACCGTTTCCACACACTCGGCTTCGATCGTTCTCCGGTTTCCCTTCGAGGAAGCCGGGGACACCCTCCTCGAGATCCTGGTTGCAGCCGGGTTCCGGATCATCCTGTTGTCCGACCCCGATTTTGGCTCCAGCTTCCTTGAGGAGAATCCCGGATGGATCCCGGCGTTGTTGAGGAACGACATTTCACGAGAAGAGATCTCTGAACCGATTCGAACGGGAGTGGACTCGTGCCGCTTGAGGCGGCGGCGTTTTCTCAAAACTCTCTCCCACGTGGCGACTTCCTATCGACATGGCTTGGAGGAAATCGCCGTCGAAATCGAGGTGGATCGATATTTCCGGGATCCCGGTGCGAGAGCCGAACTCTCGGAGAGGCTGCGTCTGTTTCTGGGATGGGACGCCCCATGGCCCGACTTGCCGTCCGACCCATTCAATGAGTCATCGGACCTCGCGCAGGCGTCGGAAAGGCTGAGATCCCTCGGCCTGGCTTGATCGTCGTCAACGGGGCCAAGGGATCTCTGCGGCCAGCAGATTTCGGAGGCGATCGTGGTCCTCGCGGTAAAAGTCGCGGAGGAAGCGTTCGAGCCGCGGATCCCTCTCTTGTTCGGCTGACCGGCGGGAGTGGGCCCGAAACGACCGAACCGGCCGCTCCGGCAGTTCCAGAAAGCGGAAAATCCGCTGAATCTCGCCATGATAGGCATCCTCCAACCACTCCGCGGTGGTCACATGAAACTGGTCCCGGGAGAAGAGCGAGAGTGCCCGTTCCAGATGAACTCCATAAAGCCCGGTCCCGACCAAACCGTCGACGGGATCGAGCGGATTGAGCCAGGACAGCTCGGCTTCGATATTCTCCCGAAGGCTGCCGCCGGGCCGGAGAATCGCCCATCGTTCGTGCTTGGGCAACTGCTGCCAATGGTTCCACGCGCTGAAGAGCCGGGAGACTGGATCACGCAGGCTCACGATGAAGCGGGGCGCGGCGATCGCTTCATGCAGTTTCGCCAGCACATCGCCGCGGCACAGGTAGTTCGGGGAGCCGTCGATCAGATAACGGGACTGGGCTCCGTCGAAATAGGCTTCATACTCTTCCAGGGCACGTGGGAAATTGAGATTGAAAAATTGTACTTCTTTGGGGACAATCGTGGAACCGATGCCGGTTGCCCTTGTCGGACCGGAGATGTCAGGATGAAGCACCAGGCTTTGGAAGAGCGAAGTCGTGGCGCATTTCTGAAAGCCCGCCAAAAACAGATTCGGAAGCCGTCCCATGACCCATTCAACACTCCCTTGAAATCGTGAGCAAGTACGACTTCACCACGGACTGGTTCAGCGCCTGGGAGGGGCTTTGGCTCAAGCACTTCGGTGAGTTCGCGCTTCATCCCTCCAATTTCCTCGAAATCGGTTCGCTCGAAGGCAGGTCCGCCGTCTGGATGCTCGACCATTTGCTGGTCCATCCCGAGTCGCGGCTCACCTGCCTTGATCTGTTCCACAACGCCGAAGTCGAGGCGAGATTTGATGCGAATGTGGCCGCCACGGGAGCCGGTGGAAAAGTGACCAAGCTGCGCGGGTTTTCCTGGCGGCTCCTTCGCGAGCTGGCTCCTTCCAGCTTCGACCTCATCTACGTGGACGGATCGCATCACGGCCAAAGCGTCATCGAAGACGCCGTCCTTTCCTTCCGGCTGCTCCGTCAGGGAGGATGGCTCGTTTTCGACGACTACCCCTGGCGCAAGGACGAGACCCATCCCGTTTTTCCGAAAGACGCCGTCGATGCCTTCCTCCATCTCTATCAAGGCCAGGTGGAGCTTTGTCACCTGAAGTGGCAGGTCATTCTGAAGAAGGTGGACGAGCGTTGAAGCGATCGTCCCTCAAGAGAGGTCCGATCGGTGTTCCTCGCCTTCCTCCGGTCGAATCATGCCGAGAAAGGTGGGCGGCTGGTGAGCTAGGTCGAGGGCATTGCGCCGATCAAGCGATTCGATGTCCCACCGGTCATCTCAAGTCGATGTCGTTGACCTCGCAGTCGATGTAGAGGAGCCGGTTGCGGTTCGCCGGGTTCACATTGTGTGACTCCGTCCTCAGGCAATCGACTTTGCCGTTGTAATGGCAGGCGATCGGCTCGCACCCGGTTTGCAGGCAGACGACCCGAGCGCTGGAGGCGACGAGGTCGCAGTAGTCGTAGATCGTCCGGAAGGCGACCGAGGGAAAACGCTTCGCGACGGGGAGCGGCTCGAAACGCCGTTCCTTCAGGTCGTAGGACTCCCTCACCAACGCGACCGCGTCCG
>CALDKL010000708.1 GCA_937898895.1 uncultured Verrucomicrobiae bacterium
ATTTCCGGAAGATTCATTTCAAAAAAAACGACCTCGGCCCGGAGGGGGCCGCAGCGAGCGAGGCGACGGACCTTGCCGTGACGAACCGAAGGTTTCCGGGAAGTTCGCAGAGATCAAGCAATCTGACATTGAGCTGAATCAAGGATTACAGAAAAGAATCGAGCGGTCGGATCGACGGGCTCGATCCGACGCTTGCTTCTTCATTTGCCTCCGAGTGCCTTTTTGATCGCTTCCTCGAGGGCTGGCCCCCGGAGGTTGGAGGCGATGATTTTCCCGTCTTTGCCCACGAGGAAGGTGGCGGGAATGCCGGAGATGCCGAAGCGCTGGGCGATTTCATTGCCCCAGCCCTTGCCGTCGAAATACTGCGACCAAGGCATCTTGTTTTCCTCAACAAACTTCTCCACGGCGGCCTTGTCCTCGTCGAGCGAGATGCCGACCACCTCGAAGCCCTTCTCCTTGTATTTGCCGTAGGCGGCGATGACGTTGGGCATTTCCGCGACACAGGGGCCACACCAGGTCGCCCAAAAGTCGACAAGAACAACCTTATCGGTCATCTTGGAAAGATCGACCTCTTTGCCCTTGAGGTCGGTAAAGGCGATCTCCATTTTGTCTCCCACGCCGGGCAGATAGAGTTCTCCACCGATCTGATCAAGAAACTGTGAAACCTGTTCACCTTGGGCATGGTTGGCCAGATCTCCCTTCACTTTCGTGAGGAATGCCTTGGCTTTGTCGCGCTGGTCCGAGACAACGCTGGCTTCGATGAAGGGGCGGACAATCTCATTCACGATGACGGCCAGATCGGCGTCGGCTCCTTTGTCCTGTGCCTCATAGCGTTTTGCCAGGAGATCGGGCACGACTGCAAACTCGCCCGAATTCATGTTGGCCTCGACGAGGATGGACAGTGCTTCATCTTTGTCCGGTGCCTCGGGGTTTTTTTCCAGATACGCCTGAAGAGCGGCAATCTTTTGTTTGTCAAAACCAGCGGCGATTTCCTGGGCGGATTCGGAATGCAGCGTCGTGGAGAGTAGGGAGAGGAGCGAAAGAGTGGTGAGGGTACGTTTCATGAATCGGGGAATAGAGATGGGTCGCAAATCCCACCTTGGACGATTCCGGGCAAAAAGCTTGCAGAAAATCAGTGCGAACTTCCGGAAGGCGGAAGAGAGGGGCGTGCGGGCAGAGGCGTGAGGATGGGGTGGTCGAGGTTGGACCCGGGTGCCACCGCACGGATTCCGGAGGTCAGGGGTATGGTATCCTCGATGGGAATAAACTCGTCGACGAGAGTCACCGCCGAAGGTCGGTTCACGACCGGGTCGATCGAAGCGACGACGGCCTGCAGCGGTGGAATCTCGAAGGGCACCTCGATCCCGTTTGCGTAGAGGAGGCAGGGACCGGGTTCAAGGCCCAGAATCTCGATGGGAATGCGGGTCTCGAAGGGCGGTGATTGTCCGAGATCGGGATGGGGTTTGGCACCGCGCGGAGTCTGCTCGAGCACCTCGACGATGAGGGTGCGGTCCACGCGGGACTGGCGGGCATCGGTGAGCTGGGCCACGGTGGAGGAAAGACGCCCTTTCACGATCGCGAAGGCTTCGGGACGTCCGGCAAAGTCCCCGATCTCCACCTCGACCTTCTCGAGCAAGGCAGGTTGGGGTGGGGGGGCATAGGGCTTCACCTGACAGGAAACCAGCAGGCACAGCGAGGGAAAGGCGATGGCAAGGGAGCGGGTCAAGGTGAGGGAGTGATTGACTGACTGACTGACTGATAGTCAGAATAAGTGAAATTTATGAAAATTCAACTTCCCGTCTTGGATTTCCCGAATTGGCATGTTTCGCGAATTGATTTCCTCCGCCAACCCTCTAGTTTCCGAAGAGGAATTGTCGCGGCTCACCGGGACGACCTTGTTCCGCTGCCTCCGTCATGGATTTCGACTGGATTGATTGCCATTTCGACCTCAAGAAGATCACTCCGCGGGAGGTTGAGGAAATCTTCGAGGATCCCTTTTCGATTCGCCTGCTCCCCGAAAACGAGGGGCCTGGGGGCGAGGCTCGCTACTTCAATCTTGGGAAAACGATCAACAATCGGCACCTCTTTTCCGTCTTCTGGACCGATGGAAAACGATATCGGGTGATCCTTTGTCGGGAAATGTCCGAAGATGAAATCACTTTCTACGAGCGCAAGAACG
>CALDKL010000709.1 GCA_937898895.1 uncultured Verrucomicrobiae bacterium
GGAGGATTTGGGAACCCCCGAGATCTCGAACATCATGGTGCCGGGACGAACCACGGCCACCCAGGCATCGACAGGGCCCTTGCCCTTACCCATCCGGGTTTCCGGTGGACGCGCCGTCACCGGTTTGTGGGGGAAGATGCGGATCCAGACCTTGCCCTTCCGCTTGAGGTAGCGGTTGATCGAAATACGGCAGGCTTCAATCTGGCGATTGGTGATCCAGCCGCGTCCGAGACATTGAAGTCCGAATTCACCGAAACTCACCTTCGTTCCGCGGGTCGCATTTCCCGCGCGGCTGCCGCGATGGGTCTTGCGAAATTTTACTCGTTTGGGGATCAGGGGCATGGTTTCTCTCCTGGAAAATAATTAACTCTTTCGTGTGGATCAGGCACCGGCAGGTTCGCGACGGGGAGGACGTGGACCGCCCTGTCCGCGAGGCCCACCTTCGCGCCGGGGGCGCTTCGGTGCCTCACCGGGAACTTCGTCTTTCTTCGTGATCCAAACTTTGACTCCGATGATCCCCCAGGTGGTCTCCGCCTCGGCAAAGCCGTAGTCGATCGGCACGCGGAGGGTCTGCAGGGGCACTTTGCCCTCCCGATAGGCCTCGGAACGGGCGATATCGGCACCACCGAGACGACCGGCACAACGAATCCGGATGCCTTCGGCACCAAACTCCATCGCGGTCTGAATGGCTCGCTTCATGGCGCGACGGAAAGAGACGCGGCGCTCCAACTGAGTCGCCACCTGGGCGGCAACCCACGAGGAGTCAAGCTCGGGCTGGCGGATCTCGCTGATATCAATCTTGATTTGGGCACCGTTGCACATCTTGCTGATATCGGCGGTCATCACCTCGATTTCCTGCCCGCGCTTGCCGATGATGAGTCCGGGCCGGGAGGTGTGGAGAGTGACGCGGACACTGTTCCAGGCTCGCTCGATGACGATCCGCGAGACCGCGCCCTTCTGGAGGCGCTTCTCGAGATAGCGGCGCACCTTCAGGTCGGCGTGGAGCTGGGTGGCGTAGATGCCCTGCGGAGCAAACCAGCGGGACTGCCAGTCTTTGCTGACGGCAAGCCGGAAACCGATCGGATGTACTTTCTGTCCCATAATAAATTTGTCAGATTGCGAATGAATCACTTGGCGTTCTGTTCCTTCAGAAGGCTGTTCGCCTGAGCGATCCAGCCCTTCTCCTCGGCGCGGCCCTTCAATGAGAGAAGCTCGTCAAAGGCGCGCAGATTTGCTTCGGTCCAGTTCGCGATCTGCTCGAAGCGGTAGACACCGGCGGAGTTGAGTTTCTCCTCGAGAACGGGACCCACTCCGCTGAGCAGCTTGAGATCGTCAACCTCGGCGGGGGGGGAGCTGTAAACCATCCCGAGCCCTTCGTCAACCCCGGTGGATGAGGCTTTTTCATCAGAGCCCTTCTTCGCGCTCGTTTCCTTGTTTGCCTTCTTTGCTCCGCCGGACTTGGCCGCTGGCTTTTCCACGGCAGCTCCTTCGTTGGAAAGAATCACGGTGAGGTGGCTGGTGCGTTTGCGGATGGAGCCAGCGGATCCTCGGGCACGCGCCTTGAATCGCTTGAAGGTTGGGCCTTCTCCGACCACCGCACTCTTCACGAAGAGTCCGTCCACGGACAGTTCAAAATTGTTCTCCGCATCGGCGAGGGCGGTCTTCACCGTCTTCGAGAAGAAGAACGCTCCCTTCCTCGGGGTGAAGTTGAGCAGGTCGAGCGCGGCGGAGACGGGCAGCCCCTGGATTTCCCGGGCCACATCGCGGGCCTTGCGGGCGGAGATCCGGGCATATTTGTAGGTCGAGATGACGTCCATGGATTCGGTGAGGTTGATCGCTTACAAAGGTTTCTTTTCGGGTAGGAGTCGGATGCCGTCTCCAATTTCCACGTCGCCCGAGTCGGCGAACCGATCCTGGAGGACCGCTCCGGCGATGGAGTCGCGCACGTCGACGACGAGAGCAGAATAGAGGGGTCGCTCACCGCGCTGAACGGTGACGGGAGTTCCCACACGGAGTCCACTGGCCCGGCCTGCATCGAAGACGACGAGGCCGATGGAGCTGTCGATGCTCACGACGCGGGCATGGGAGAGGTCGGTCGGTCCGTCTTTCGGCTCGGCGAGGGGGGCCAGGGCGGCATTCGCTGCCGCGAGGGCTGCCTCTGCTTCCGCGCGGACCTTCGCGTCCAGGGCCGGGGCAGCCTGGAGAACCTTGAGAGAGGATTCGCTGAGCCGCCGGATCGCACTCGCCTGGCGTTCCGTTTCCTGTCGGGCGATATCCAGATCGCGCACCGACTTGAGAAGTCGTTGCTCGAGCGAATTTCCATCCCGGGAAATGAGATCGACTCCGAGGGCCTGGAGTTTCAATTCGGTCTCGTGCGCCGCAGCCGTCTGCTCTTCGCTGACACGAACCGATTCGGCGAGGCTCGTCAGGAGAGTCTTGCGCTGGGCATCGGCCTCGTCCGCTCGCTTCCGCTCGGCATCGAGCTGATCCTGCGCCAGCTTCAAAGCGGCACGGAGTTCGCGAATTTCGACGGACCCCTCCTTCGCATCCTCCGCCGCGACTCTTCCCCCACCCCACGACAACGCCACTGCGACCGCGAGGGCGGCGCACAGAAAACGCGGGGTGGTGAGGGAAACAGTCATGTTGGGGATCCACTCGGAGCGAATCGGGAGGCAGGATGCGGCGTGGAGAATCAGGCCTTGATCTTCGGATTGTGCCCACTGTGACCGCCGAATTTCCGGGTGAGGGAGAATTCGCCGAGCTTGTGGCCGACCATGTTCTCGGTGACGAAGACGGAGTTGAACTCCTTGCCGTT
>CALDKL010000710.1 GCA_937898895.1 uncultured Verrucomicrobiae bacterium
CCAACGCCACGAAGGCCGCAGCAGCAGCGCTCCTCCCTCCCCTCCTCCTCTGCATCGACAACCGGGGCGGAGAAGCGCTCGCCCGCATCGACCTCTTCCATGAGAACCAACGGCCCCTCATTGTCGTGATCGCCTCGGCACCGACAGCCCCCTCACTTCCCGAAGTTTCCTTCCGTGGTGGAGCCGCCTATCCCCTCTACCGAATCATCTTCGACCTGCAGGATACGGGCCTCGCCTTCGATCTGCAGAAAGTCGCGGGAGCCAAGATCCTCGGTGGCATTCGCTGCAACCATCGCGTCAGCGTGGCCCATGGCACCCTGACTCTAGATCGAGATCCGAACGTATCGGTTCTCGTGCCCCTGCTCAGCCGTGACGCCTGGATCGAAACCGTCCGAAACTAGAGGCCAATGAAACCGAACCACAACGGATCACCACGTCGCTCTGACCGCGCCTACACCCTCATCGAGACGCTTGTGGCGAGCAGTATTCTCATGATCGGGGTCTCCGCAGCGGCTTCGATGTCGCTGGCCTTCGTGACGCAGGAAGAAATCACCGAGCGAGCAGAGAGGGCCTTCTCCCATCTCGAGAACGCCGCCACACTCTTTCAATGTGGCGTCGATCCGGACGTGATTCCGTCGCTGCTTCCGCCCAATCCGACGGTGACATCCCTGACATTCCTCCAGCGAACTATCACCGAGCCGACTCTGGGGCCTCTCCCCTCCGTGCTCATCACCGTGACCTGGAAATCGTCCGGCTCCACCGACACCTCGGGCACCTCCCGCTGGACAGGAGGCCGCGACGACACAACACGCACCGCCAGCGTCGAGGTGATCCGATCAGAACGGACCCTTCCCTCCCCCCTCCCCCGCGTCGACTTTTTCGACTGAGTCCGCATTTGCAATCCGCCATGATCAAAAAAGTATCCCTGACAAACATTCACACCGGGCGGCGCTCGATCACTCTCGTCGATACCGGAACCGACGAGAAGGCATTGGTTGGTTCAGGAAAGACTCCCGTCGAAACTGCCGAGATCAGTGATGTGAAGGGAATCGACGAGGCGATCCAGCGGCTCACATCCAAGCGCAACAGCCTCGAGGACCGAGTCGCTCTCTTCAACGGACTCGCCAAATGCTTTGATCGCAATATCCCCGTCATCAAGAGCTTTCACCTCCAGGCAAACCGGGTCAAGACGCCGCGCTACCGAGGGGTCATCGCCGACGTCTCGCATGATCTGACCCAGGGGGAGAAGATCAGTGACGCGATGGAAAAAAAGGGGGACATTTTCACCCCCGACATCATCGCCCTGATTCGAGCCGGCGAGGAATCGGGCCGACTCCCCGAAATCTTCCGTCGACTCGGCTCCAGCCAGAAGAAGACTTCGCGAATCCTCAAAAAGCTCAAGTCGGGCATGATCTATCCCGCCGTCGTGACCTGCCTGGGAATCGGAGTCGTCATCACGATGAGCTTCACGCTCGTCCCGGCGATGACAAAGCTCTACACCTCCCTGAATTCCGAGCTTCCTCTCGCGACGAAGATGATGATGCGCTTTTCCGAAGTTCTTCTGAAGCAACCATGGCTCGCCGCCCTTCCCGTGTTCGGCCTGTTCCTCTTCTTCAAGAATTGGGGCCGGATCTCTCGCATCCCGGCCATCCAGAGCCTCTTTCTGAAACTGCCCGCCATTTCGGGTCTCGTCCGCAAATCGGCGGCAGCCGTCGGTTTCCGTACCCTTGCCCTTCTCATCGAAGCCAACGTCCGCCTCACCTCCGCCCTCGAAATCACCGCGCAGACTTCCTGGCACCACCACTACCGTACCTTCTTTGAGAAAGTCAAAAACCACATCCTCTCCGGCCTCACTCTTCCCGACGCCTTCCTCATCGAATCTCACTGGCTCGGCAGCGACGGACGCATGATTTGTGGACTCATGGAAACCGCTGCGGAGACCGGCGGAGGGACGGAGTTGCTCAACGAGATCGCCGAGGACTACGAGGACGAACTCGACACCGCCGCCAATCAGATCGACAAGCTGATCGAGCCGGTGACCATCATCATCCTCGGAACACTGGTCGGGTTCCTCATCTACGCGATCTACGCCCCCGTCTTCTCACTCGGCGACGCTCTTCTCAAAAAGAAATAGCAGGAGCCGCCCCGCTTCTTCCCACTCGGGAGTGGCTGCGGGAGAGTTCAAACGGCTCCGATAGATTTTGGATTTTGGGACAAAACAAG